>JBASTN010000043.1:0-2492 GCA_049274915.1 Solirubrobacterales bacterium | reverse complement strand
GTCAGCGATACCCTTGCTTGGTGCCTGAGACCAGCGAACTGAAGCAACGGATCGAAGAAGGTCTCCCGGGGGCGATCGTGGCCGTCGAGGACACAGTCGGCGACGGCAATCACTTTCTGGCCGTTGGCACCGCCCCTCAGTTCACAGGGCTTACGCGAATACAGCAGCACCGAATGGTCAACGAGATTTTCGGCACCGAACTCGGTGGACGGATTCACGCGTTGTCGATCAAGACACACGCCCCGTCCACCAGCGACTCGTAGAGCAACGACTAGCGCCGACCATTGCCCGAGGAGGCAACGATGGAAAACGAACTGCGTGAACACATTCAAAAGCTGATCAACGAGAACGATGTGATCCTGTTTATGAAGGGAAATCCCGACGCACCCGCGTGCGGATTCTCGGCCCGAGCAGCCGGAGCATTGAACGCGCTCGGAAGGCGTTACGCAGCGGTTGACATTCTGCCCGACCCGCGGATCCGCGAGGAGTTGACCGCGATCAGCGACTGGCCGACGATTCCACAGCTGTTCGTCAACCACGAGCTCGTCGGCGGCAGCGACATAATGATGGAGATGTACGAAACCGGCGAACTCGCCGAGCTGCTCGGCGTGGAACAGCCCGACGACGCAACTGAATCGGCCCCAACAGAGCCGACGCCGCAACCACAAGCGCAAGGCTTGCAACTCGAGAACCGGCTGCTGGACTGACGGTTGTCGGTCGGGACAACGACTCAACACGCTCCCTCCTCGGCTGCTGCGCGCACACCTATGTCAGTTCAAATCGTCTGCGATAGCACGACCTACCTAACGCGTGAGCAGATCTCCGACTTTGGTATCAAGGAGGTCAGCCTGTCGGTCATCTGGGGCGACGAGAGCGTTCCCGAACTCTCGATCACTGATCTCAACGTGTTCTATGACGAGCTTCGTGGGATGAAAAACCTGCCGACGACTTCGCAGCCGTCGGTCGGGGAGTTTCTTGAGGCCTACCGCCCGATCATTGAAGCCGGAGACGACATTGTCTCGATGCACTTCTCCAGCGGGATCTCGGGGACGTACGACTCGGCTTCGCAGGCTAAACAACAGCTCGTTCGCGAGGGAGTGGGTTCGTCGCGGATCTCCGTGATCGACACCGGATCGGCGTGCGGTGGCTACGGACTGATCGCGCTGGCCGCAGCCAGCTGTGCGCGCAGCGGCGGCAGCCACGCTGACGTTCTGCAAAAGGTCCACGAGATGACTGAACGATTGAGCTTCTGGTTCGCAATTGACACGCTCGAATACCTGCGACGTGGCGGCCGCATCGGTGCCGTCGCTAACGCCGTCGGCACGGCGATCCAGATCAAACCGATTCTGACCGTCACGCAAGAGGGCATCATGCCGGTCGAGCGGGTTCGTACCGAGAGTCGAGTGCTTTCGCGCATCATCGACCTCGGTGTGCAATACATCCCTGAAGGCGGAGGATTCATCGTCCAGCACGTGCAGGCTCCCGACCGAGCGCAAAAGGTCATCGACGGATTAACAGAAAGAATTGGTTACGGGCCGGTGATCACGCCCGCCGAGATCGGACCGGTGATCGGCGCACATGTCGGCCCCGGCTTGATCGGAGTGGGCGTCTACCCACCCGGGTTGATCGACCAGGGTTGATCGACCGGGACCGATCATCGGGACTGGTTGCCTAAGCCCGTGAAGCGCCCGATCCAATCGGACTAAGACCTATTTCCCTCTATATGCCCGAATCCGCCCGCCGCAAACATCGGTGTTGCTGTCGTAGAGCCCATGGACCAGGCCCTGGACGATTGCCAGGCACATGGCGCGCGCTACATCGTGTGCGGACGGCCGGCGCAGAAAGTGATCACGAGGGTTTCGTCGTCGATGCGAGCGAGAAGTACGCATCAACATTGTCGTGAACCGCGTCCGAGCCGGTTCGGGGTCTGCCCCGACGTCGGCGTAAGCCGGTCTGTGATCGCGAACTACTTCCCTCTATATGCCCGAATCCGCCCGCCGTAGCGAAGGCAACGCCACAGCTGGATCAGAAAAAGCTGCGGAGTTTTCGGCTGACTGATTGGGCTAGATCGCGCTGTACCGGGGAGATCGGTGGCTCGGGCCGCTGGTCGCCGACTGATGTTTATCCACCACGTCTCCAAAACCCCACGGGTTCTTCACACCCACACCAAGCGCGCGCAGTTAACTTGCGTGGCGTCGCTGCGATGACGCTTTCAGAACATCCTCGTGGATCACGCTCCCCAGCCCTCCCTCCCCAGCCCTCCGCCACCCGAAAAGGACGCGCCTAACATGACCTCCGCTCGCAGTTTTCCGCACTTCGTGGCAGCAGTTTTCGCTGCCGTCGCATGTCTTGGCGTTGCTCTCCTGGCACTCGGTGCCCAACCGGCCGCCGCGGTGTCAACGACTCTCGTGATCAACGAGGTCGACTACGACCAGCCGAGCAGCGACACCGCCGAGTTTCTTGAGATCAAGAACGTTTCGGCCAGCACGATC
>JBASTN010000042.1:0-1719 GCA_049274915.1 Solirubrobacterales bacterium | reverse complement strand
GGGTTCGGCGACCCGCCGCGTCGGATCCGCCCGCGTCGGGCGGTGCTGGCTGTCGCGGCACTACTGGTGTTGATCTCGATCCCGACGTACGTACTGACGCGTGACGCGACGCAGCTACGCGCGCTATCGACGGGCGAGGCGCTGGCCGTGGTGGCGGATGCAACGCTCGAGGCTCCCGCACCGCGCGGCAATCAGTTCCTCTACACACGTGGGGAAAACAGCTTCCAGGCCGGCTACGGAAGCGGCGGAAGGGATCCGCTCGGCCGGCCGGTACGCGAGTTCTCCAAGCTTCTTCGCACTCGATTTGACTCTTGGATTAGTCCGGGGCGCTGCGGGCTGTCGCGACAGGAACAGATCGGCGAACCGACGTACCCGACCGAGCGGGATCGCATCCGGGCCGAACGGATGGAGGAAAGCGAAAGGATCTATCGCGAACGGATCAACCGTAAGCGGCGCGCTGCCGGGAAGCAACCGCTGCCCGCGTTCCCCGATCTCTTCGGTGAGAATGGTGCATCCGTTATGCAAGTTCCGAAAACCGTCCGCCAGGCGACCCACGTCGGCGGCGAGAAACTGTCGCGGCGAGAGTTGCGCAAATTCCCCACCGAGCCAAGGGCGATCTACAACCGGATCAAGCGTTCCACGTCGGTTTCTGAAGGTCGATCGCCGTCGGGGGTCCGCGGCGGACGCTCGCCCGACTTCCGTGTCTGGAACGCAGTTGTCAGCACGCTCGCGTTCGGTACACAAGATCTTCCGCGAGAACTACGGGCGGGAATGATCAGGACCCTAGGCATCATCCCTGGCGTGCGTTCGCTTGGGGAAGTAGACAGCCAGGGCCGCAAAGGAACTGGTTTCAGTCGCTCTAACAGCGGCCAACTGGTCACGATCGTCTTCGATCAGGAAACGGGGATCGCGATCTCGTCGCGCGCCGAACTCGCCGCTCCGGGTCGCGGCCGACACGAGGGCTGGCCAGTCGGCACCGTGATCCATGAATTCGTCCTGTTCGAACGCAAACTCGTGGACGACCTGCCGCCAGATCTAAAGCCGACCGTCAAAGTAGGCGGATTTGGGGACTGCGGCAAATAGCCTTGGGCGGTGCCCACGCTGGCCTCCTCGCGAACTCGCGACATTCTCAAACTTGCAGTCCCCGCTCTCGGCGCTCTCGCCGCCGAGCCGACATACCTGCTCGTCGACACCGCGATCATCGGGCATCTCGGCACCACTCAGCTAGCTGCCCTCGCGCTCGCGGCGACCTTCCTGGCCAGCGCGTTCTGGTTCTTCAACTTCCTCGCCTACGGCACGACCGCTCAAGTCGCCCGACTGCACGGTGCCAAGGACCTGCCTGGCATCGCCACCGCCACCGCCCAGGCCCTCTGGCTCGCGGTCGCGATCGGGGTAGCGATCTCCGCGCTCGGCGTCGTGCTCGCGCCGCAGATCGTTGAGCTGCTCCAAGGCGAGGGCGCGGTCGCCGCAAAGGCCACGACCTACATGCGGATTAGTTTTCTCGCCGCTCCGTTCGTGATGGTCGTGCTGGCGGGCGAGGGGTATGCGCGCGGGGTGCAACGGATGAATGTGCCGCTGAAGATCCTCGTCGTCTCGAACGTCGCCAACGCGATCCTCGATGTGACGTTCGTCTATGGGCTCGACATGGATCTCGCCGGATCGGCGTGGGGCACGGTGATCGCTCAGGCGGGAGCTGCCGCCGCCTTCGCAATCGTCCTG
>JBASTN010000041.1:0-63848 GCA_049274915.1 Solirubrobacterales bacterium | reverse complement strand
GTCGAGGATCAAGTCCTTGACGTCGTCACTGCTGGGACCCTTGGGCTTGATCGTGATCGCGACGTTCGGGTGCGCGCCGGCCTGAGTGGTAGACGGAACGACCGAGAAGGTCGGGACGTCGAAGGCGGTGCTGCTGCCGCCGCCAAACCAGTGGCTGGCCGACGCGCTGCCCGCGAAGGCGGCCACGGTAAAGAGTGTTACAACCAGCGCCAGCGACAGGCGAACGGCCGCGCTGGCAAAAGCTTGACTTCGCGCGGGACTGAATGACCGCGCAGAACGAGAACTAACCATCTTTAATGCCCCCCAATTATTGAATCCGCCGGGCGGTTGCCCGCGGATGTCAACCATTAACTTATGATTACCTAACTACTGACTGACCGCGATAGCCGGTTACTGCACTGCTTCTCGCGCCAGTCCCCACAATCCGGCCAAATCCGTGGCCGACCCAGCGAGAGTAGCCGATCTTCGGTCATCCGTCAAGTAAAGATTCGTCACACGGTTGCCACGGTTGCCGAACGACCCGTGGAAACGTCACGGCTACCTGCGAGTAGCTGCGGCGAGTAGAGAAGAGAAAAAGGCCAACCGGTGGGCCGGTGAGATGAGGCTAATAGCCCAGCGCGAACTTCGCGTCTTCGCTCATCAACTCTGGGGTCCACGGTGGGGTGAACACGAGCTTCGGGAAGACTTTCTCGACGCCGTCGAGTTCGATCGTGAACTCTTTGATCTGGTCGGCGATCTGGGGGCCGATTGGGCAGCCCGGAGAAGTTAGCGAGTAGGTGACGTAGACCTCGTTGCCGTGGCCCTCTTCGATCGGCTCGACCGATACGTCGTAGATCAGGCCCAATTCAACGAAGTCGAGGCCAAGCTCGGGGTCTATGACCTGTTCGAGCGCTTCGTAGACGACCTCTGGTGTCAGCTTCTCCATGGCTTGATTGTAGGCGGCGAGGGTTTAGAGTGACGCCGTGCCGCTGCTGCTGCTCTTCATCTTCTTCGTGGTCATCCCGGTGTTCGAACTCTGGCTGATCTTGCAAGTGGCGGAGTTCTTCGGTGGAGGCGCGACCGGTGCCGCACTGACAGTCGGGTTGTTGGTGGCCGATTCGCTGCTGGGAGCGTGGCTTATGCGCACCCAGGGACGGAGCGTCTGGCGGCAGTTTTCCGAGGCATTGGAAGCCGGTCGTATGCCGGCGCGGGAGATCGTTGACGGAGGGTTGGTGATCGTTGGCGGCGTCTTGTTGTTGACCCCCGGGTTTCTGTCGGACGCGCTGGGCGTCGCGATGCTCCTGCCGCCGACCCGAAAGCTGCTCGGTGGTTGGGTTTTTGGCTTCCTTGCCCGGCGAGTCAGGCTCGTCGCGGCGTTTGCCGATACCGGTCTGCAAGACTTCGCGCGCTCAACCCAGCCGCCACGATCCGACCGCCAGTCCGAAGGACGGGCTAGGACGGATTCAAACGGTTCGAAAGGCGCAGCAGAGCTCGCCCCCGGCGACGAACCCGATTTCGACTTCGAGACCAACCGATAAACCGCATGCCACCTATCCAGTCTGTACCTGTAGTTGAGGCTGAGACACTCGCATTCTTTGATGCGGAGCGGTCCGTTTTCGGGCTCGCCGGGCCACAGGTTTCAGTGATGTTCTCTGCCGATGGGACCCTCGGGTACTCAGTGAGCGACTCGCAGCAGCTGACAACGCTCTCCCCCACTCACTGGTCGGCGCAGATGACCTCGATGGCGGGATCCTTCGAGCTCGACTGGCGTAGCCACGGCGCAGGTGCTGCGCTCGACGCCAACGACATGATGATCTGCGACGTGATGGGAAAGATCGCCGAGAACGGCAAGCGCGAGCGTCGTTTTAGGTCACACGGTGTCGCAGCCCTGCCGTCGCGCAAACAAGGTCCGCCTGTATTGCGCTCGATCGCGGCGGTCTTCGACTCGGGCGAAGCATTCTTTATGAACTCGTACAAGCCGGCCGTCTACCACGGGCATGGCGATGAACGCAACGACGCGGTGCTGATCGAAGGCGGAGAGTCGTACAAGATCGACGACGCCCGCCTAACCACTGTTTACTCCAAGGACGATCTACACAAGCAGGCCAGCGTCGAGCTGTGGCTGAGCAACGATGAGTTTCCGCGTCGGCTGACCGGCGAGGCGATTGAAGGTACGCACGTGGAGCTGACCGATCGCGACGTGGCTCTGGCGTTTTACCGCTGGTCGCTAGGTCCGCGCAGCGGCATCGGCTACTACGAGATCGCGCTCGCAGCCCCGCCCCGTCGCGCAGCATGAGCACAGTCCGCGGAAGCGTCCGAGTCGTGATCTCCGACTTCGGTGGTGTATTGACGAACCCCCTGATGGACTCGTTCATCGAATACCAGAAGAGCACCGGGATTCCGATCGAGGTGCTTGGCGAAGCGATGGCGGCGATCATGGAGCGCGATGGCGAACATCCGTTGTTCGAGCTTGAGAAGGGGATCCTTAGCGAAGCGGACTTCACGAAGGTGATGCAGGATGAACTGGACGCACGACTCGAGCACGACGTCGAGTTTCACCGTTTCGGGGAGATGTACTTCGAACACCTCCATCCCAACCGGCCGTTTCTGGACTTCCTCTTCGAGTACAAGTCGGACGGCGGGAGGCTGGCACTGTTGACCAACAATGTCAAGGAGTGGGAGCCGCGCTGGCGGGCGATGCTGCCAATCGACGAACTGTTCGAGACAGTCGTGGACTCAGGTTTTGAAGGGACGCGCAAGCCAGAGCGTCGGATCTACGAGATTACGCTCGAGCGGATTCGCGGGCTTGACGGACTCGCCGACATCGAGCCTCGCGAATGCGTTCTGGTCGACGACATCGAGCACAACTGTGAAGCCGCGCGCGAGTTTGGCTTTGAGGCCGTGCGCTTCATCGAGACGGACCAAGCGATCGCAGAGACGCGGGGACTGCTGAGACCCTAGCTATTGAGGCGCAGCTGTCGGGCCCTAGTTGTCGCTGCCGATGCGATCCCAGACGTAGATGCGAATCGCCTCGGCGGCAAGTTCCATCGTCTGGCGCGGCGGCAGCCACGGGAGCACCGTGTCGAGCATCTCTTCGTCGGACGCGCCGTTCTCGAACGCTTCTTCGCTGCGGAAGGCAGCGGCGATGCGAAGTGCTTCACGACGGTGATCCTTGCCAAGCGAGGTGTAGGCCCCAATTAGGAAATCGCGATTGGCGACCGGCTGGCCGACCTCGAGCGAGGCGTGCCAGGCAGCGAGCACCGTCAGATCCTGCTCGTCGAGCGAGCGAATTGCCTCGGCGTAATGAATCGGTAGTTCGCTATCGGGCAGCGAATCGACCCACGCGTGAACCACTTCGGTGACGAGCTGCCGACGAGCCTCGCGGCCGATTGAATCGGCGACGACGCGGACGGCGTCTTTGGGCTCTATGAAGCAGAGTGACATGGGGTTCCGTCTCGGTTGCGAGTGGCTGCCAGCAGTGCTGGCGCAGTAGTGATGGGCAGTAATGCTGGGCAGGAGTGCTGAGCTGCGCGTTGAACGCGCATTCACGTTGAGGTCAATCTAGGGCGAGGGGTCGACGGAAAGACGCCGCGGCAGCCGTCGCCAAAGCGGCGGCGGTTAGGCGCAGGCGCCCGTGCTGACGCGTCGCGAAGTGTTGACTTCGGCGAGAGCGTCCTGGACCGTTTTGGCAGGCACGCCGTAGCCACGGCGCCCTTCGCTGCGCGTTTCAGAAGCGAACACAGTGGTACGCACCACGCCGTCCTCGTCGACGACGGGGCCGCCGGAGTTGCCGTGTTGAACCCGCCCGCGAAACGATGTCATCGGCCGTGTCGTAGTTCCGCCGTAGATGTCGTCCGAGATCGCCTGTTGAGTCACGCCGATTCGCGCCGGTTCAATCGCGAGCGGGCCGTTGAGCGGATATCCGATGATCGCCGCCGAGGTGCCGCGCGCAGTCACCGTCTTGCTCTGCAGCGCCGGGGTGACGACGCCGGGTGCCGAGAGCAGCGCCAGGTCATTGCGTGAGTCAAACCAGACGACCACGGCGCGAAAGCTCGGGCCAGATCCCGTCGGCTGAACTGTCGTGTCGGACTGCCCGGCGACGACATGCGCGTTGGTGACGATCAGACTCGGCCCCGCGACCCAGCCGGAGCCCTCCACGCCGTAACCGCAGGCTGTGCCGAGCACACGCACGGTAGAAGCGGCGGCGCGTCGAACCTCGGGATCACGGGCGACGGCGCTGTCGGGGGCCGAGACATTGGCCGAGGGACCATTGATCGACGGAACCGGGTCGATCCGCGCAAGCACACTGAGCAACCCGCCCGACGGAGGCAGTATCTGGTTGAGCTGGCGCACGACGGCCGATTGTCGGATGTTCTTTCTCAAATCGGGATTGGTGCGCGACTGGGTCAGTGCGGCGGCGCCCACCCAGACAATTCCCAGAGCGAACGATGCCAGCAAGACCGCGCCGAGCGCGCCGTCGACACGGTGCGCAATGCGGCTGGTGAAGAGCACCCGCACGCGAAACCCAAGCGCGACCGTCAGCTCGGCGATCACGGCACCGACAATCAACGCTGCGGCCAGCGCGAAGAGAGGCGCGTAGGGCGATGCATTGCCCTTCTCGAGCAGGCGATCGGCGAGCTGAGTTCCGAGCCAGACTCCGCCGAAGAACCCGACCACCGACGAGACGCCGAGCACAGCGCCTTGACGAAATCCCCAGCCGGCCAACGCGACGACGAAGAGGACGATGGACCAGTCGAGAATCGTCATTGGCTAATGATGGCGGCGATCGGCGATCGACGGTGCGTATCGGCGGACATCCGTAGGGCTGTCGCGGCCCGGACTGTTGCTCAGTGCGACTAGACGGCTCAGTGCGACTAGACGGCTCAGTGCGACTAGACGTCGAGAACGATTGTGCCGATGTCGCCCTTGGCGTTCTCGATCTCTAGTTCGAGCGGACGGGCATCGAGGTCGTCGTAAGTGAGCTTGAAGAGAATCAGACTGCCGCCGATCGGTCCGCCGGATGCCGGCGTGTCGGGGATCGGAATGCGTGCGCCTTGGCCGATCGGCTCGGGCTCGTAGCCCCAGCCCGCAGCGGAAACCTCGATCGGCTCGAACTCGCGACCGGCGGCGCTCTTGATCATCATCTTTTCGATGCCGATCGGCATGACGGTGCGGTACGTGTCTTCGTTGTCGACACGCATGAAGACGCCGAAGTAGGCCTCACCCGCCGCCGGAGTCGGCTTGTCGACGAGGTAGAAGCTGTCTTCTACGTCGTTCGGGTTGAGCTGGCGAGAGAGCTGCACTTGGTAGAACAGCCCGTCGAGGTAGATACGTCCGCCCTCTTTTGACTCGATCGGCTTGGCCTCTTTCTCGCAGCCGGTCATGGCGATCGCTGCCACGGCCACGATGACCAGGAGCAAACGGAGGAGGAGGCGGGCGGAAACGTTCATGCGGCGCGCAAGTCTAGCTTGTGCGCAGGCGGCGATAGTGATGAACGTAACGTGCTTTCGGCGACGTCCGGGCCGTCGATCGGGCGGTCACGGGTTGGGTACGTAACGCGGGTCCATCCCGCCTACCGAGGCACGCTCGCCACGACGCGTACTCGGGGTCTCTTCGAGGATGTCCCGCAGCCGGCGCAGAGCGCGCGGGAGGAGGCGTTTGACGTGGCGACGCATACCCCACTCGCGCAGTTGGTCAACCGGATTAAGCGGATGGGTCTGGAACGCCGCGTGCACGCTGGTGACATCTCCAGGAAGCTGCTCAAGCGCGTACTCGATCGCCAGCGGCACGCGACCCGCGCGGCCGGTGCTGCCTTCCTCGAGGATCAGTTGTCCGGGAGTGGCCGTGACGATCGTCGTGCCGGCGAAGCGGTCGCGGATCTTGCGGTGCAGCCGAAAACGTGCGCCGGCGCCCTGGCCCCGGCTCTCGACGCGGCTAAGGCGGAAGTCGCGGAACAGCTCTGGTGCGAACTCGGGGCGGCTGCCGATGTCGACTAGGTACTCGTAGACCTCGGCGATCGGCCGGTCGATCGTGATCTTTGCTCGCACGGGACGCATCGCATGATCGTACAACCGGCGTGCCGGTTGAGGCGATGCCGGGCCATCGCGATCGAACCCGCGTGACACAGGAACGTGTTTGCGTCGCGCGCGAAACGGGCATTTATACCTACGATGGGGGGGTCTCGTCTACCGAAAGCAGCATCTTGGCGTCTTCTCGGACATCCGATGCCCGGCTTACTGCCCTTGGCTGGTTGGCCGAAGCACGTGAAGCAACTCCGGCGGCCGGCCCGCCGAGCCTGGCGTACCAGGACGACGAGGCAGTCCACGTGATGCCCCTGCGCGGCCCGGTGACGCTGATCGGGCGCAGCGCGACGGCAGGGCTACTACTTGATCACCCCTCCGTCGCCCGCCGCCACGCGCTGCTGACGATTGAGACCGACGGAATGCACGTCTACGACGAAGGCAGCCTGACTGGCATCTGGGTCAACGGTGCCCACGTCAAGGAGTCGCGGCTGCGCGACGGCGACGAATTAATCGTCGGCGACTTTCACTTGTTCGTGGTCGCGCCGTAGGGCGCGACGTTTGGCACAGCGTGGTCGCGCCGTAGGGCGCGACGTTTGGCACAGCGTGGTCGCGCCGTAGGGCGCGACAGCCTTATTCCGTCGAGATCGACGGGTCGGCTTGCTCGCTCTCGGGCACGCACATGTAGAAGTTGTCCGACGCCGCGGCCGCAAGCTTGAGCATGCGATCGGCCTCGCCGTCTTGACCACTATCGCGCAGCTCGGTGGCGTACGCCTCCAGCAGCTCCTGGACGTCGAGCATTCCCTCGGCGTCGAGATCGGCGATCACGGCCTTGGCGCCCTTGCCGAGGCGGCGAGTCAGTGCTTCCTGCGTTAGACCCATCTCCGCCCAACGGCGCATGTAGACACGTCCGCCGGTCATGCCGGCGCAGGCCCACGGACCCGGGTCACCGAGGACGATCGCGCGGCCGCCGGTCATGTACTCGAAGGCGAAGCCCTTGATGTTGGCGCGGTCGGCGATGCAACCGCGGGAGTCATCGATCGGCTCAGCCGGTTCGCCGCCGATCACGATGTCTGCGCCCGAAAGGCGGATGCAGAAGCGTGAGTCGGCGTCGCCCTGCACGAACATGCGACCGCGCTGGGCGCCGTAGGCGAATGACTTGCCGACGCTGCCGTTGACGCGCTTGCCGAACTTGTTGACGCCCTTGAGCACGGCGATCGAACCGCCGAGCATGCTCTTACCGACGCCGTCCTGTGCGCCGCCTTCGACGCCGATGTGGACGCCCCAGACGTTAAAGGCGCCGAAGCCGCCACCGGCCACTGAGCCGTGGTCGAACTTAACGTTGACAAGCGTCTCATCGGTGCCGGGCGCACCATCATTGAAGATCCGGTCACGCGAGATCCCGCCGGCGAGTTCGGTGCCGAGCACGCGGTCGGTGGCGTTAGTCGAACGTGGATACGCATAGTTGAGTGGGTCACCGCCGGCTCGGCCGCCGCCGCAGATGTCGGGCACGAGCGCCGCGAGCGTCTTGGAGGCTTCCTTGGTCGGGAGGTGAATCGGGCGTGAAATGATGATGCCTGCCTCGGCGCGCGCGTCGACAGTCTCTTCGACGGGCAAGTCGATCGGAGTCAGGTCGAGGAACTCCTCAAGCGGCTGGATCAGCTCAGCAAGGTCGACGGCGTCGAAAGCACCGGACTGGACGAGCAGGTCTGAGCGGCCGACAAGATCCTGCGAACGCTCGTAGCCGAGCTGTGCCGTGATCTGGCGGACTTCCTCACCGATGCCCTTGAAGAACGTCGCGCACGCTTCGACGCTGTCTGGCAACACCTGCGGCGTGAACTTCTTGAGGCCGTGAAGTTCGGCCTCTTCAGTGGTCTCGATCTGCGTGGCGATACCGACGTGACAGGTATCGAGCTGACAACCACGACAAATCGTGCAGCCGAGCGAAACCATCGCGAGCGTGCCGAAGCCAACCCGGTTGGCGCCGAGCATGTGCAGCTTGACGACATCCCAGCCGTGGCGGTAGCCGCCGTCGGCCCAGATCTCGACACGGTTGCGGATGCCCGCCTCCATCAGCGCGCGGTGGACGGCGCGAGTGCCGATGTCGCTCGGCAGTCCGACGTGGCGCAGCGCGTGACTGCGGGCAGCACCGGTGCCGCCTTCGAAACCAGACAGCGTGATGATGTCGGCGCCCGCCTTGGCGATGCCTACACCGATCGTGCCGACGTTCGGGACGACGGGGACTTTGACCGCGACGCGTGCGTCGGGGTTGGCGGTCTTGAGCTCGTCGATCAGCTGAGCGAGGTCTTCGATCGAGTAGAGATCGTGGTTGTTCGACGGCGAGATCAGGTCTGTGCCGGTCGTCGCGTTACGCGCGGCGGCGACCTTCTCGGTGACCTTTCGAGCGGGAAGGTGTCCTCCCTCGCCGGGCTTGGCGCCCTGGCCGATCTTGATCTCAAGCAGATAGCTGCTGTTGAGCAAGTCGCTGGTGACGCCGAAGCGACCGGAGGCGACCTGCTGGCCACGCCACTTCGGGTACTTGCCAATCATGTCGTGCGGCTCGCCACCCTCGCCGTTGACCGAAAGGATGTTGATCTGCTTGGCAGCCTCGGCGTACGCACGGAAGGCGGTCTCACTCTGTGATCCGAAGCTCATGCTGGCGATCACCAGTGGGTAGTCGTGGAGACCGACCGACGGGTCCGCGTCGGCGATCGGCTCGCGGTCGGACTTGATGTCCATGATGTGACGCAGCGAGATCGGACTCTCGGCCTCGAGTTCGCGCACCTTTTGGCTGTATTCCTCGTAGTCAGAGCGGCCGTTAGCGACGGCGTTGGCGGCCTTCCAGACCTTCGGATAGAAACGGAACGTCTTGGCGGGCTTCGAAACCTCTTCCTCGGCGAGAATGCGCTTACGCTCATCGCCGTCGGCATCGAGTTCGGTGAAGCCGATTCCGCCCTTGGCTGAGCCGAAGTAGCTGGTCACGCCGAGCAGCTCGGAGACCTCGGGCTTGAGACCGATCGCACTGAACTGACGCGCATAGCCACGAACTTCGTGGATACCAATCGTCGATATGACCTTCTCCATACCCTTACGCAAGGCACTGCAGAGGTTGTCGTAGTCGGTCTCGTAGTCGTCGACGCAGGCAACTTCGAACATCACGTAAGGGCAGATGCCGTCGGCGCCGAGGCCGAGCGCAACCATCACGTCGTGCACGTTACGCAGAGCGCCGCTTCGCAACACCAGGCTGGTGCGGCGACGAAGGTTGGTCTCGCCATTTTCAAGCTTGGCGGTCTTCAGCGCTGCATCGATCGCGCTGACGGCGATGTGCGGGTCGACGAAACGACGGTCGCCCTCATACACCGTGCGGTCCGAGAGAATGATCAACTCGGAGCCGCTGCGCACGAGATCGATCGCCTCGAACTTCAGGCGCTCGATCGCGCCTTTGGTGTTCTCAGACTCGAGGCAGGCAATGTCGAGCACAGCGCTGCGATTGCCCGGGAACGACTCCCAGAGATCCTCCAGCAGGAAGCTCTTGTGAGTGCGCGCGATTCCGCGTAGCGTCTCGGCGTTGAGCGGCGCCATCGAGTGGTGCCCGCCGAGCACGATCGGGAAGCTCAGCTCGACCGTGCCAGATTCGGGGATCTGCTCCGTCGGCCGCGGACGGGCGCCGAAAACGGTGCGGCAGCTGAAGTGCTCGATCTCGCGTTCGCGGTCGATCGCAGGGTTCGTAACCACGGCGACCGTTTCCTTGAAGTAGTCGGCGATGTTCTGGCGCTCCGGGCTGAGCGCGGCTAGCGGTCCGTCGTAACCCAGCGATCCAATCGGCTCAGCGCCGTTGGATGCCATCTGCTGAATCAGCTTCATGTCTTCGCGCTGCCAACCGAAGCCGCCGAGCACGTAGTCATTGACTTTGACCGGCTCTGAGGGGCCAGCGTGCGAGTAACCCGGAATGTCGGGGCCTTCGCTGGGGCCACCAGTCAGCAGAGCGGTGTCGTAACTCGGGATCTCGCTGATCCCAAGGCGCTCGACCCAGCGGTCGTGAGCGATGCGCTGGAGCTCGTCGTGCATCCTCACGCGGGTCTCCTTGCCGGGGCTGATCTGAACGAGCAGCTTCTCGCCCGGCGCAAACGGCTTGGGGTCGGCAACGGTCTCTGCGGTCGGCGCCACGCCCGGCTCCGAACTGAAGATGAAGTCGTCGACGGTTTCGACCTGCCACAGCGGGCGCAGACCAAGTGCGTCGGTGCTGAAAACGCACTCGTTGCCATCGCGGCTGATCAGGGCGACGGGACCCTGAGTGAAGGGTCCGAAACTCTGACGCAAGTACATGTAGAAGTCGCGCAGATCCTGCGATAGGTACTTGATCTCGTTGACGATCGGCGGGAGCACCATCTCCATGACCTCGACGAGACTGATGCCGTCACGGTTGATGAAGGTTTCGACGGTGCGGTTGAAGTCCTGGCTGTCGGAGCCGTCGGCATGGATCGGCACGCCAAGCAGGCGCGCTTCCTCACGTAGCTGGACGATCGTGTTGATCTCGCCGTTGTGACCGATCACACCGAACGGCTGAACGCGTTTGAAGGTCGGCCAGGTGTTGGTTGAGTAGCGGTTGTGGCCGAGCACTGCGACGGTCTCAAGGCGCTCGTCGAGCAGGTCCGGGAAGTACCTACCGAGGGCGATCGGCGCGCCCATCACCTTGTAAACGACAACATCCTTCGAAAAGCTGGCGACGTGGATGTCGAGCTTGTCCTCGAGTTCGATCTGCAGCTCGAAACAGGCGCGCGGCGTGTCGATCAAGCCACCGACCTGCCAGAAGACGGGCTCTTCTTCGCGGGCGGTCGGTCCGAGCGCTGAGCTCTCGACGACGGCTTCACGTTCGGCGAGCACGCGCAAGCCGCTGGCTGACATCAGTTCACGGGCATCGTGCTGAATCTGCTTTACGTCGGCGCTGCGCGGGATGAAGATGTGAGCGACAGAGAACTTGTCGTCAAGCGCGAGGTCGGGAGCGTGGCCGTCGGTGCGGATCTCCTCGGCCCAGATCTTGCGCGGGATGTCGATCTGGACGCCGCAGCCGTCACCCTCGCCGTCGATGTTTCCGGCGCGGTGAAGCATCTGCTGCAGTGCGTCGAGCGCGAGCGGGATCGGCGCGTACGAAGGCTTGCCGTCCTTACGAACCGAGGCGTAAAGCGCGCAGGCGTCCTGGTCTTCGACCGTGGCCGGCGGAACCAGCGGCCGGTACTCCTGGGTCGATGAAAAGCGGGGGTGCTCGGCGGAAGGGTGCGTCGCGCGAGGCGTGGCCGGGCTGCCGTTGGTCTGGGCTGCGGTCTGGGCTGCAGTCTGGGCTGCGGTCTGAGCCGCCGTCTGAACTGCTGTTTGCCCTGCGGCTTGCGGAGTCTGCCCATCCGGGCGAGCGTCTTCTGAGTTGTACATCGTCTTCTCCTTGCGACCACGCCTTCTTCGAGCGGGCGTGCGTGCGGGGTGAACAACGGGTCGGCCGGATGGCGGTGAGCGCGGGTGAGGCGCCGTCCGCAGCCGAGTGAGATCGATTCTACAGAGGTCCGAAGGAGTTCTGTCGTGCGGCGCGACGGACGTGGTGGATTTTGAAGCGATCGGCTGTGATGTGCACGGCCGCTCGAAGCACTGTCAGACGGCGATGTCGAGGCCTTGAAGCGCGAACGGGACGCGCTGGAGATTCCAGTCGGAGTCGGCGAACCGTTCGGCGGCTTCGAGCACGTTGCCGGTGTCGTCCCAGGTCGTCCAGATCAGAACCGTGGGGCCGGCGCCGGAGACCGTGGCTCCGAGGGCGCCGAATCCACGAGCGGCCTCGACGAGCTTCATCGAATCCGGATACAGATGTGCGCGACGCGGCTGGTGCAAAACGTCGTCGAGGCCTCGGGCTAGTAAGTCCCAGTCGCCGCGTTCGAGACCGAGTGCGACGTACGAAGTCTGCGCGGCGGTGCGGACCGCCTCGGCGATCGGAATCTCGGCCGGCAGCGCGGCGCGCGCATCGCTAGTCGGGACGCTGTGCGACGCTGGCGGAACGGCGACAATCGCCTCGAGGCCGGCGGGTGGGGCGATCCGGGCGACGTGGTCTTGAGAACAGACGACAAAGCCGCCGTGCAGCGACGCCGCGAGGTTGTCAACGTGGCCCTCGATCTTCGTCGCCTGGGCGAGCAGGTCTGTGCCGAGCTCGAAGATGTGATCGGCCGCGGCAACTCCGGCGAGAATTGCGCTGGCGCTTGACCCGAGGCCGCCGGTCAGCGGAATCTCCGTGCTGACGCGAAAGCTGAAATCATCGGCGCCGTGCAGCGTCTCGAAGGCGCGAACGATCAGGTTGTCCTTGCCGGTTGGCACGTCGAGATCGGTCTCGACGCTGAACTCACCGGTCTCCTCGACCTCGACCGTCAGGTTTAGCGACAGCGCGCCGGCGAGCACGTCGAAGCCGGGTCCTAGATTCGCCGAGCTGGCGGGGACGCGGACAACGCGGCGGCGATTCATCCGAGTACTGCCTTCTCCAGTTCGGCCATCTCGGGCAGGCAGGGAATTACGGAGCCGACGTTGTCGAATGCGGTGTCGGGATCCTTCATACCGTTGCCGGTCAGGATGCAGACGACTTTCGGTCGTCCACCGACGGCGCGCTCGCGGACCGCGTCACTGACGCCGTACTTGAGCAGGCCGGCGACGCTCGCGGCGCTGGCCGGCTCGCAGAAGACGCCTTCATTGGCCGGCAGCCAGACGTAGGCGTCGAGGATCTCGGCGTCGGTCACGGCGCGAACCTGCCCGCGCGATTCGGTCACGGCGGCCATCGCCTCCTCCCAGCGGGCGGGGTTGCCGATGCGGATCGCGCTGGCGACAGTCTCTGGGTTATCGACCGGCTTGCCGATCACCAGCGGTGCCGCGCCCGCAGCCTGGTAGCCATTGAGCTCTGGATTCTCATCGATCTCCTTAAAGCCCTTCCAATACGCCGTGATGTTGCCGGCGTTACCTACCGGGATGCTGAGCAGATCGATCGGGCCGATCTCATCCGAGATCTCAAACGACGCAGTCTTCTGACCTTGCACGCGGAACTCGTTGACCGAGTTAACGAGGCTGATCGGGTGCTTCTGCGCCAGTTCGCGGACGAGCTTCAGCGCGACGTCGAAGTTTCCGGCCAGAGCGATCACGCGCGCTCCGTAGATCAGCGCCTGGGCAAGCTTTCCGGCGGCGATCTTGCCGTCGGGCACGAGCACGGCACAGGTCATGCCCGCGCGAGAGGCATACGCGGCGGCGCTGGCGGCCGTGTTGCCGGTCGAGGCACAGATCACGGCCTCAGCGCCTTCGCGGGCCGCCGCGCTGACGGCGCAGGTCATGCCCCGGTCCTTGAACGAACCGGTCGGGTTGGCTCCTTCAATCTTCAGGAAAACATCTGCGTCAACGCGTTCTGAGAGGCGTGGCGCCGGTACGAGTGGCGTCGACCCCTCTTCGATGCTGATGATCGGATCGCCTTGCTCGAACGGCAGACGGTCGAAGTATCGCTCGATCAAACCGCGCATTAACCATCGAACTCCTCTTCGATCACGCGAATCACGCGCGGGTCGGCTTTGATGAACGGCAGTGCTCGGATGCCTTCGACGGCAGCGGCAAAGTTGCTCTCGAGCGTCGGGTGGGTGACCATCACCAGGCGCGCGGCGTCGCCGACGCCCTGCTGGTTGAAGTTGCGTACAGACACACCGTTGTCGCCGAGCGTGCTGGCGATGTCGGCGAGAACGCCGGAGCGGTCCTCGACTTCGAGGTGCAGATAGAAGGCGGATTCGACATCGCTGACGATCGTCGCAGGCGTGACGGCGGGCCGTACGCGCGGCGTGTCGGCGAGGATTGAGACGAGGTCGCCGAGCACGGCGCTGGCGGTCTGGATGCCACCGGCCCCAGGGCCGCTCATCGTGATCTCGGTGATCGCGGGCGACTCGACCGTGACGGCGTTAAAGGATCCGTTGATGCTGGCGAGCGGGTGGCTCGGATAGAGGAATGCGGGGAAAACCCGCACGCTAATTCCGCCGTTGATCCGCTCGGCGGTTCCAACCAGCTTGAGCACGAGGTCGAACTCTTTGGCGTAGGCGATGTCGTCGGCCGTAATGTTCTGAATGCCCTCGTAGGTCACTTGGCCCAGCGAGACATCGACACCGAACGCGAGCCGCGCGAGGATCGCCATCTTCGCTGCTGCGTCTCCCCCGCCGACGTCGGCGGTCGGGTCAGCTTCGGCGTAACCGAGCTCTTGGGCCTGCTTCAGTGCCTCGTCGTAGGAGAGGCCGTTGCGGGCCATCTCGGTGAGGATGTAGTTGGTCGTGCCGTTGACTATTCCGTGCACGCGATCGACGTGAGCGCCAGCGAGCGACTCTTCGATCACGCGGATCGCTGGGATCACGCCGGCGACAGCGGCTTCGAACAGCAGTGGAACGCCAGACGCCTCGGCGGCAGAAAAAAGTTCGTTGCCATGCTCAGCGAGCAGTGCCTTGTTCGCCGTGATCACCGGCCTGCCGGCGGCGAGTGACTTAGCGACAAAGTTGCGGGCCGGGTCGATGCCGCCGACGAGTTCGACGATCACGTCGGAGTCGGCGAGAATCGTGTCGAAGTCACCCTGACTGCGGGTGAGGATGCCGCTGATTTCCGGAGTTTTACCGGTCAAATCAGCGATCGCCGAGGCGCGCGCGCTGACGAGTCCGGCGAAGGCCGCGCCGACCGTGCCGTTACCGAGTAGACCGATTTTGATCGTTTGAGATGACATGGTCAGACCTTTGGGTCGGCGATCGGCTGAGACATCTTTAGTCGATGTCTCGCTGGCCGAGGTCGGCGTGAGACTCGCGGCGAACGACTACGCGAGCGTGCCCTTCGGAGCAGAAGATCACCGGCGGGCGTGTGACGCCGTTGTAATTACTGGCCATCGCGTGGCCATAGGCGCCGGTCGCGGGCACTACGAGTGTGTCGCCGACGCGCGGCTCGTGCAGCATCACTTCGGGCAGGATCACGTCGCCACTCTCACAGTGCATGCCGACGACACGGACGTCGCGTGTAGGCGCTTCGGTGGCGCGGTTGGCGATCAGGCCGGTGTACTCGGCCTGGTAGAGCATCGGGCGAATGTTGTCGGACATGCCGCCGTCTACAGCGACGTAGCGGCGAACGCCGGGGATCTCCTTGACTGTGCCGACTGAGTACGCGGTAACGCCGGCGTTGCCGACGAGCCACCGACCGGGTTCGACCATGATCTTCGTCTGATCACCGAAATGTTCGGCGACTGCCGAGCGAATCGTCTGCGCGTACTCGCCGATCTTCGGCGGGTGGTCGTGTTCGAGATAGGGAATGCCGAAGCCCCCGCCGACGTTGACGACTTCACACTTGACCTCGAAGCCGGCAAGCACCTCTGCTGCAGCCTTGAAGATCTCGACATCGAAGAACTGACTGCCGAGGTGACAGTGCAGACCCGCGAAGTTCGGCACCTTCTGGATCGCCTGCTCGACCTGTGAGAGCGGGATACCGAACTTGCTGTCGACCTGTCCGGTCTGGATGTAGGCGTGGGTTGAGGGCTTGAGGCCGGGCGCGACGCGGATCAAGGTGCGCGGACCGTCTGGCGGCAGCAGCAACTGCAACCGCTCAATCTCATCGAAGCTGTCGACGACGATGAAGCCGATGCCGGCGGCGATCGCCTGCTCGATTTCGGCGATCGTCTTGTTGTTGCCGTGCATCAGGATTCGTTCCGGGGCGAAGCCACCCTTGAGTGCCAGGTAGAGCTCGCCGCCGCTGGCGACGTCGCAGTAGATGCCTTCCGCCGCCATCAGTCGGTATGCGGCCGTGCATGGGAACGCCTTCGAGGCAAAGAGCACGCCGGTCTGGGGGCCGAACGCCTCGACGGCGGCGCGGGCACGATCGCGCAGGTCGTTCTCGGCGAAGATGTAGGCGGGAGTGCCGTACTCGGTGGCGAGTTCGGTTACATCACAGCCGCCGATCTCGAGGCGGCCTGCTTCGCTTACGCGCGAGTCGATCGGGAACGGCGGTCCCAGCGGGCCCACCTCGGCGAAGCCCTCCCCCTGCGCTTGCTCGGTGTTCTGCGGTACTGACATTTGCGAGCGATAAGTATGACCGACGCGTGTGGCCACCCGGGCCTGGCTCGATCAGTCCGCGCAGCCAGAGCAGACGCCAAACAGCTCGGCTTGATGCTCGACCTCTTTAAACCCGTGCTCACCGGCGATCTTGCGACTCCAATCCGTGAGCGTGCAGTCGTGCAATTCGACGACCCTGCCGCACTCGCGGCAAGTCAGATGGTGGTGATGCCCGCCGCCGCAGGCACGGTACGCGGTTTCTCCGCTGGGCCGACGAATGGCGTCGATGTCGCCGTCATCGGCAAGGCGGCCGAGGTTGCGATAAACAGTCGCCAACCCAACCCCGGCGTCTGCCGCACGGAGTTGCTCATGCAGTTCCTGCGCGGTCAGCGCGCGATCGCTGGCGCCGAGCGCCGTGAAGATCGCGCTGCGCTGCTCGGTACGACGGACATCGGTACGACGGACATCGGTGCGACGGGCATCGGTGCGACGGACATCGGCTTTGCGAACTGGGGTTTTGTGATCGGGCGTCATGAGAATGATTCTCGTTTTACTATGATAGCCGCCCGATGAGTCTGATCGTCTTCGCATTTGATTCACCGGCCAGCATCTTCGAGCCGGATTTCGCTCAACGCGCACTGTTGGCGACGCTTTGTGTGGCCGTGATCGGCGGCGCGCTCGGGGCGACGATCCTGCTGCGCGATCTGCCGTTCTTCGCTCACGCGATCGGCACCGGGGCGTATCCGGCACTGGTGCTCGGCGTGGCTTGGGGCGTATCGCTGGCGCTTGCGGCACCAATTGGCGCGCTGGTATTCGCCGTGTGTCTGTGGCTTGGGACCCGCCAGCGCCGCCAGCGCGGCGCACCTGGCCGAGACGCGCAGACCGGCATACTCGTCGCGCGCGCCTTGGCGGTCGGCGCGATCGCGACAGCGATTCTTGGCTCGACCGAGACACAGTTGAGCCTGCCGCCCGAGACACTGCTTTTCGGTTCGGTGCTGACGGTTGGGCCGACGGCACTCGTCACGGCCGCCATCGCCGCAGTCGGCGCTTTGGTCGCAAGCTTCCTGTTTGGGGCGCGCTGGCTGGCTGCCGGTTTCGACGCCGGGGTCGCGAAGCAACTTGGGGCGGGCAAGCTTGATCTGGTGCTGCTGATGGTCGTCGCGCTGGCCGTGGCGGCGACGCTACCTGTCACTGGATCACTGATGGCCGGAGCGCTTCTCGTGATTCCGGCGGCGACCGCCCGGATGTTCACCGGGCGAGTCGTCAGCCTGAGCCTGGCGACGCTCGCGATTTCAATCTTCGACGGGGTAGTCGGCATCTATCTCGCGTTGGCCTTTGACCTTCCGGCCGGCGCGACGATCGCGGTCACCGCAGGCACTGTCTTTGTGGCGGTAGCGATCGGCGCGGTGGTTGTGCGGTCGATTACGTCAACTGCAGGCCGACCGGCTCGACCAGCAGCGGCGGCGATGCTTGCGACGGCTTTGCTCATCGCAGGCTGCGGCACGGACGACAGCGCGCCCAGTCCCGCAAGCGGAGAACTGCGCGTCGTCGCGACATCGACCCAGGTCGCAGACATCGTTCGCCAGGTCGGCGGTGGTGCCGTCGATGTCAGCTCGCTACTGAAGCCCGGTAGTGACCCCCACTCTTACGATCCCGCGCCGAGTGACGTCGCGAATCTGGCCGATGCCAGGGTGATCTTCCGCTCCGGCGGTGACATCGATCAGTGGCTCGCGCCGGCGATCAAAGCCGCCGGTGCCGACCGGCCGCCGGTCGACCTCTCACAAGCGGCGGTGCTGATCAGCGGCAGTCATGAGCACTCGCACGAGGACGGCGATCAAAACAACACCGAGAGCGAGAGCGAAAACATCAACGCCCACTGGTACCTCAGTCCCGACAATCTGAAACTCGCAGCCCAGCGCGTGCGCGACGAACTGATCAAGGCAAATCCGACGGCACGCGAGACATACAGAGCCAGTGCGGACAACTACATCCAGCAGATCGACGAGATCGACCGCGCGCTGGCAAAGTGTTCGGGCAACGTGCCGGCAGCCGACCGCGTGGTTGCGAGCGATCACAATGACTTCGAGTACCTGACCGCGCACTACCGGATCAAACTCGCTGCGTTGTTGCGCGAAAACGGCGAAACCGAACCGTCGGTGCGCGACCTGCAAGACGCCACCGAAGCCGCACGCAAGGCGAAAGCCCGCGCGTTACTGACAAGCAAGGGTGAGGGCGGCCGATTGGCCAAACAGGTCGCCCGGCGTCTCGACGTGCCGCTGCTCGAGCTCTATGGCGACTCACTGAAGGCGGAGGGTCAGGCCAGCACCGCGCTCGGAGCAATCTCGGAGAACGCGAGGGCGATCTTTGAGGCGGTCGGAGACGGAGCGGCGTCGTGCCCAGACCCACGGCCATAGAACCACTGGTCACGGCGCGCGCGGCAGCCCTGACTTACGACGGGGCCGAAGAACCTGCGCTCAGCGGCGTTGATCTTGAACTCGGCGCCGGTGAACTCGTGATCCTGCTCGGGCCTAACGGCGGCGGAAAGACGACGCTCTTTCGCGGGTTGATACGCGAGATTGCGATCACCTCGGGAACATTGACAGTCGAGGCACGGGTTGCCTATCTCCCCCAGCAAGACCTCTCGCGCACGGACTTTCCGGTCACGGCGCTCGACGTTGCGTTGATGGGCACGCTCGCCGAGCGCCGGCTTTGGCAGCGGCCGCGCCGCGCGGATCGCTCGCGCGCCGCCGATGCCCTGGCCGAAGTGGGCTTGGGGTCGATGTGCACAACCGCCTACGGCGAGCTTTCCGGCGGGCAGCGTAGACGCGTTCTTTTGGCACGGACGATCGTGCAGAACGCCCCAGTGATCCTGCT
Source organism: Solirubrobacterales bacterium (assembly GCA_049274915.1). Classification (GTDB taxonomy): domain Bacteria; phylum Actinomycetota; class Thermoleophilia; order Solirubrobacterales; family JACPNS01; genus JACPNS01. The sequence continues at coordinate 44,908 of JBASTN010000041.1, read as the reverse complement.
GGACGAACCGCTCGCCGGCGTCGATCCGGCCTCGGCCGAAGTCATCAACGACGCCCTGGATTCACTGCGCGACGACGGGCGGCTGGTGTTGGTCGCGTCGCACGACATCGAACGCGCGAGACGCGCCGACCGCGTGCTGTGTCTCAACCGTTCGCTGATCGCCAACGGCCGTCCCGGCGACGTGCTGACGGCAGAAATACTGCGCGAGACTTACGGAGCCGATCTCACCATGATCGACACTCAGGCCGGCGGCAACAGGGTCGCCGTGATTGAACACCACCACCACGATCACTGATGCCTGAGCCGTTGGTTGCGTCGTTGCTTGATCCGTTGTCCGGTGATTTCGGACTGTTGAGCGCGCTTGAGATGCTGGTGGTCGGGGGTAGCTGCGGAGCCGTCGGCGTCTGGGTCGTGACGTTCGGACGCGCCTTTCTTGCTGAATCGTTTACGCACGCGCTGCTGCCCGGTCTGGTGCTCGCGGCACTCGCCGGAGCGAGCCTGCTGGCCGGCGCGCTGGCCGGAGTAGTGCTTGCATTTGTCGTGGCCCTGTCGGCCAGCAAGGCCCCGCGCACTACCCCGTCGACCGCGACCTCATTGACGGTCACCTTGCTGGTCGGTGGTGGTGCGCTTTTAGCGACGACCGGCGACAGTTCGATCGCACTCGAGAACCTTCTGTTCGGCGATCCACTGGCAGCGTCGGAAGCCGATATTGCGATCGGGCTGACACTTGCCGCCGTAATCGCGACTGCCTTGTGGCTGCTGCACGGCTCGTTCACGGCGACCGCATTCGACCGCGGCGCCGCGACCGCACTCGGCATTCGGGTGGGCCGCGTCGAGACCGCGCTGCTTGGATTGCTGGTCGTCGCGGTGGTCGTTTCGGCGAACATCGCGGGCAGCTTGTTGGCACTCGCGTTGGTGACTGGCCCGGCCGTCGGTGCCGTCTCGGTCTGCTCCCGGATTGGGCACGCAGTCGCTCTGGCGACGATCGCCGGCGCAGCCTGCGGCGTCGGTGGAATCTTCCTCTCGTACTACGCGGACTGGCCTGCGAGTGCGTCGATCGCGTTGCTGGCCTCGTTCGCAGCGCCGATCATCGGACTCGCCGCGGCGCTGGGTCGACGGCTGGGTAGGCCGCTACGTCATGCCGTCGCGCAGGATTAGACCGGTTCGGGCGGCAGCGTGCGCGGCTCGCGGGGCCGGTCTTTGTAGGCGAGGAGCATCGCCCCGCCAATCAACACCATCGCCACGCTCGTGAGCTGAGCGAGCGTCATGCCGAGCGCGACATTCTCGTTGCGACGAAGGAACTCGATCAAGAACCGTTCGATGCCTGAGACGATCAAGTAGATCGCAAACAGCACGCCGGGCGCGAAGCGGTTGCGCAGCTTCCACAACGCCATGGCGAGCAACGCCATCGAGATCGTTTCGAAGATCGGCGTCGGGTGAACCTCGACGCCCGGAGGGGTCGGGACCACACCGTCGGCGTAGCTCATTCCCCACCACGCATCGGTCACCGTGCCGTAGTCGCCATCGCCCGAGAGCTGGCAGCCGATCCGACCGACGGCGTAGCCCGCCGCGAGTGCCGGCGCCGCCACATCGATGAAGGTCAGGCTGAGAATTCCGCGCCACTTTGCGTACGCGCAAACGGCTGCGGCACCACCCAGAGCACCTCCGTACCACGTCAGGCCGGAGCCGCTCAAGAGCTGGTCGAACGACCAGTCGCCCTCTTCGAAGGCGTACCAGAGCTTTGCTCCGAGCACGCCGCCGACGGCGGCCGCCAGGATGATCTCGTAGGCCCAGTCGGCCGGCGAATCGAGCTCACGCAGCCGAAGTGCGACCAGCCATCCAGAAACAACGAATGCGGCCGCGAACATCAGACCGAAGGTCTGCAGCGTGATCGGGCCGAGGTCGATCTCCGGGTACATCGCGAGAGAGACTATCGACGCGCCGACAGTCGTCAGCGCACTGCCGCCAACGGCTAGAGGTAACCCATCGGATCAACTGGGCTTCCGTTGACCCGCACTTCGAAGTGCAGGTGCGGGCCGGTCGAGTTGCCCGTGTTGCCTGACGCGCCGATGACTTGCCCCTGTTTGACCGACTGACCGACGCTGACGCCGATCGAGGACTGGTGCGCGTAACAACTCGACAGCGATCCGCTGTGCTGAATGCAGGTGTAGTTGCCGTAACCGCCCATGCCGCCGGCGACACGCACGGTGCCGGTGTCGACGGCACGAATCGCAGTGCCGACCGGCGCGGCGATATCAATACCGGCGTGCAGGCGACCCCAGCGTGGACCGAACGGCGAGGTGAAGCTTCCGTTCATCGGGTAGATGAAACGGCCGGTGCCTTTCTTGATCGGACCGGGCGAGCCGTTGAGGTAGCCCTGGATCTGACCGTTGCTGCGGTTCATCGCGGCGAGGTCCTCTTCGTCGTTCTGACGACTCTTGCTGACGGTGGCCAAAGTCGATCTACGGCTGCCGACCGCCTGTGAGAGGTCGCTGCGGCGACTGGCGAGAGTCTGCTTTGAGGCTGCGACTTGATCGCGGCGAGAGCGCACCGCGGCTACGAGCCGCGAAGCCTCGGACTCGAGTGCTGCGAGCTTGACCGTTTCTTTCTTGGTCTCACCCTTCAATCGCGTGACCGTGAGGATGATCCGGCGGTCCTGCTTGGCGACCTCGCGCAGATAAGTAGCGCGCTCGACTAGATCGGCGAAACCGTCTGATTTCAGCGCCACAGTCAAGATGTCGGGCTCGCCCGCTTTGTAGACCGCGACGATGCGCTCGGCGAGAACCTTGCGTGCGTGGGCAAGGCGTGCCTTGAGTCGCGCGAGGCGGTCGCGCGTCGTCTTCAGATCTGTGGCGATCGTCTTGCGGCGTGCCTCCTTGGCTTCGAGGTCACTCTGAATCGTGCTCTGGCGCGCCTGCAGCTTGCCGATCCGCCCTTGGAGGCGTTTGATCTTCGACCCCATCGTCTGAATCTCAGACGTCAAGACGCCCTCGTTGGCCCGCTTGCGCGCGATGTCCTGCTGCAACTCTGCGGCCGACTTGGCGCTGGAGCCCATCGGCAGGGCGAGATAAAGCGTCGTCAGCGCCAGCACCATTGTGAGGCCGAGCGCGAGCGGCTTGGCGTAAGAGCGAAGGTTGGTCGTTGCGAGCGAGTTCATGATGGTGATCAAAGTCCTCCTGCGTGCCGGACGGCGTAGCCGCCGCCTGATTTGGGTCCGTTCTGCCAACGCGAACCGGTTTTGCTGCGTCCGCTGGTGTCGAAGCTGGTGTCGAAGTAGAGGCCGCCGCCCAACGCCTCAATCTGGGCATTCATCTGGGCGTTCAGCTGGGCACTCATCTGGGCGGGCGCGACAGCCTGGGCGTTGCGCAGGAACGCGACGACGATCGCAGCAAGCGCGAGCGGCACGGCGAGCATCGCCACCCCTGGAGTGACGAGCGATTTGTCGGACGATCTGTCGACGGAAATGGGCATTCGGCCGCTCAGGCTAGGTCTGTTGGTCATTTTTCCCGCTTCGTGGCGACGTTCTGCAACGGAGGTTGCGCACACGCAAAACAACCTATGCAGCGGCCCACGGTGGGCAGGTGCACAGACGATTCGCCTGTGATCACGTCTTGGTCTGATCTGACTTGACGGGCCTGCGCTGCAGGCCTACTTGGTTGCCGATGCCGCTTACGGAGTTAGCTGTCGGGCTCGCGCAGGTTGATCACCGTGGTGACGGTGCCAATACCGCGCTACGCCGTTCTAACAACGGCGATTCGCCCCGAAGGAACAGGGTCCCAATTGGATCCCCCGCCGTCCTGACTTGGCGGTCAGAACGTTCAGCGACTTGAGGAACTTACCAGAACAGCCCTAATAGGTCAAGTGTACTACCTGCAAAACGCGGGAAAGTTCGTTGGCGCCGAAGCGGGATACGATCCCTAAGGGAAGAGCTGCTCGCCGGAAGTGTTGTCGTAAATGAAGATCGCGCAGACCGGACAGTCGTTGGCCGAAGCGAGGATCGTGTCGCGGTCCTGTGCGTCTGGGTCTACGACGATCGAGATGTTCTCAGCGTCAAGATCGAAGACGCCGGGCGCCGAATCGAGGCAATCGCCGAAACCGTCGCACAGGTGGCGGTCGACCTCGATGCGGAGATTGTTGCGTTCTGAGATAGCGGCTTCCATGCGTGTGGGGAGGGTAGTCGGGTCGTCGGCGCGACGAGTCTTCTGCGACCTTTTGGGCCGACAACGCGAAACGGCCGCCCGAAGGCGGCCGTCGCGAACAACTTGATGCAGCTACGCGCCGGTTGTTCCCGGCGCCGTGCTGCGAGGACTACGCCGGGACCGGCTCTGCGGGCTGGCTGGACTTCTCGGTGAACTCGGCCTTGGCGGCCTCGAGGCGCGCCTTGAACTCGCCTACCTGAAGGCGGCCGATGACCATGCGTTGGATCTGGCTGGTGCCTTCAAAGATCTGGTAGATCTTGGCGTCGCGGTACCACTTCTCGAGCGGCAGGTCGGTGCTCCAGGCATCGGGGCCGACGAGGTCCATGCAGCGGGCGGTCGCCCACATTGCTACGTCGCCACACTTGAGCTTGGACATCGAGCCCTGGCCGCCCATTAGCGGCTGGCCGTTGGCGGCCATCCACGAAGCACGCTGCACGAGCAGGCGGGCGGCGTCGATCTCGGTGGCGATGTCGGCGATCTGCTGGTGGATGCCGGGGTTGTCGAGGGCGGGCTTGCCGTCGATCTTCTGATCCATCAGGTACGCGACAGTGAACTCGTACGCGGCGCGTGCGATGCCGATCGCGCTCGCACCGACGAACGGGCGGGTGATCTCGAAGGTTGCCAGAGCGTTGGCACCGCCGACCTTTTGACCGCTGCGAGCCTTTTCCAGCTTTTGGTTGAGCTTGTCCATGCCGCCGAGCAGGTAATCGGTCGGGATTCGGCAGTCTTCCATCACGACTTCGGTCGTCTGTGAGGCGCGAATTCCGAGCTTGTCTTCCTTTTTGCCCTGCGAGAAGCCGGGCGTGCCCTTCGGGATCACGAATGAAGCCTGGCCACGGGTGCCGAGCTCGGGGTCGACGGATGCGACGACGACGGTCACGTCGGCGATACCGCCGTTGGTGATGAAGACCTTTGAACCATTGAGAACCCACTCGTCACCGTCGAGCTTGGCGGTGGTCTTAAGCGACTTGACGTCTGATCCTGCGGACGGCTCAGTCACCGCGTAGGCGCCGAGGTGAACCTCTTCGCCCTGGGCGAAGCACAGCGGTACCCACTGCTGCATCTGCTCCGGGGTGCCCGAGGAGGCAATGCCGGCTGCCGCAAGACCGGAACCGGCGATCGCCAACGCGATTCCGGCGCAGCCCCAGTGCATCTCTTCGGCGTAGATCGGCGAGAACTGCCCCTGCGGATCGGTGCCCAGGCTCATCATGAAGTCGAGTGTGCCGATGTTGGCCTTGGCGGCTTCTTTCATAACCTCATATGGGACCGACTGTTCCTTGTCGTGCTTGGCAGCTGCCGGGCGAATCACATCGCGTGCAAACTTGTTGATTCGCTCCTTGAACTCGAGCTGCTCCGGCGTGTAGCTGAAATCCACTTATGGCTCCATTTTCTGGCGCCGACGTGACCGGCACCGTTTACTACGGCTAAATACTGCGGCTAAATACTGCTCTGAAAAAGGTTCCTGCCGATTGATGACGCCATCAACATCTATACGTCATGGATTGCGCTTTCTAACTCAGCAGTCACTTCCGATTGTATCGGGCGCACGATCGTTCGACCAGCGCATTTCTAGGTTCGTTAAATCGGTCGGCCACGCGACGCGCGCCCGCAGTCTTGGTGAAACGAACCGGATCGCGCCCGCCTACGCCGCGGGTAAGGTGCGCTCGATGAGTCGAGGTCGCCCGATCGCACGTCGCCCGACCGTCGCGGCGTTTACCGCGACGGCGCTGAGCACGGTCGCGATCGCGCTCTCGCTGAGTGGCTGTGAACTCGGCGACGACGGATTGACAGGGCTGCAAGACAGCGCCGGCAACAGCGACTTCGCGCGCGGCACCGGTTCCCCCGCGCTGGCGACAAAGAACACCGTGCGAATTCCAGGCGAGGATACGGTCGGAAACGCGGCGGGCGCTGCCTTGACTGTGTACCCCTCAAGCGGCGCGGCAACGCGCCCGAAGATCATCTCCGTGGTTGAGAAACACGACTGGCGCGCGGCGGTGACGATGGGGGTGCTTTCCGCTCGCCAGCTGGGCGCGCCGATTTTGTTGTCGGAGAAGGATGATGTGCCCGACATCACCAAGTCGGCGCTCGACGCGCTCGCACCGATCGGGACCACGATTCCCGGGTTGGTACTCAAGCCGAAGGCGTTGGTCGCCGGCACCGCCGCCGTGCCCGAGAATGTGGCGCGGATCAATCTCGCGAACGAAACGTATGAAAAACTTTCGCTGAGCGTCGACGCGCTCTGGACCAAGATCAACGCCGGCAAGCCGAGCCGAGAGGTGATCGTCACCACCGCCGACCCAAACTTCGCCCGCTTTGCGCTGCCCGCCGGACCGCTGGCCGCGAAGACCGGCGCGCCGGTCTTCTTCGTCAACAAGGACGTCGTGCCACTGGCGACTCTGCGCGCGATCGAGAAGCACAAGAAGCCGAGCATCTACGTCGTCGGACCACCGCGCGCGATCTCCGATCAGTTGCTTAAGCGGCTCAAGCGATACGGCAACGTCTCGCGCATCGGCGGGGACACTCCACCCGAGAACGCCAAACAGGCCGCGCTCTACGTTGATCCCGATAGTGAGTGGGGCTGGGGAATCGATAACCCCGGCCACGGGTTCGTCGTGATGAACGCGAAGCGCGAGATGGATATCGCAGCCGCGACGACGCTTTCGGCCGGTGCGGCTTTCGGGCCCGTCCTGCTGAATTCGAGTCCGGGCAAACTCGATAAAACGTTAGAGAATTACCTGCTCGACATCCAACCCGGATACATCGACGACCCGTCTGACGCCGTTTACAATCGCGCGTGGCTACTTGGCGCAGAGCACCTGCTTTCGCCTGAACTGCAGGCAGCGATCGACAAGCTGCTCGCAGTCCAACCGATCGCCGGCGAGACCGCCGAAGCCACCGCCGAAACCGGCGGAATCTAGAGCCCACCCCCGCGAGGCACAGCATTAGTGAGGCACAGCATTAGTGAGTATGAGAAACCTGAACGCCGCGACTCAGCTCACTCGGTGAGCATCGAGGATGTGCGCGCGCTCGCCGGTGCAGCGACACCTCATTTTGCGCTGCAGATTCGTAACCGCCTGCGCCGTTTGGTCGAGCCACTCCCGGCCGACGATCCCGCCCGCCAACTAGCCGAAGTTGAGATCCAGCGTCTAGATGAGCTGGCAGTCGAAGGCGAACGCGGTCCGACGGGCTCGTCCGATCTCGAACCAGTCCGCCGCTGAGTTGACCTAATAGGTTCGGACTAGCCGTTGGCCGCGAGGCCGATGGGCGGCTGGCGCGGCTGGCGCGGCTGGCCGAAAGCTTGACCGATGACGGTTTCGGCAGCGAAGTCGCCGACATCCGGGTCGGTGTTGGCCTCGTCGAGCGACGAGAGCAGTGCGCCAACGATTACTGGGTCAAACTGGGTGCCGGCGTGGCGAACCAGCTCGGCGCGCGCATCGTCGATCGGCATTGCCTCGCGGTAAGGGCGGTTGCTCGTCATCGCGTGGTACGCGTCGCAGACCAGCACGATGCGGCTGGGCAGCGGAATATCCGCCGAGCGCAGACCGTCCGGGTAGCCACGGCCATCCCAACGCTCGTGCTCGTGACGTATCGCGCGGGCGACCTCTTCAAGACCGGGGACGCGGGCGACGATGCGCTCGCCGATCACCGGGTGCTGCTTAATCACTTCCCACTGGGACTCGTCAAGCTTGCCCGGGGCGTGGAGAATGTCGTTGGGGATACCGATCTTGCCGATGTCGTGCAACAGCGCGACGTCGGAGATTGTCTCGACCTGCTCCCTCGAAAGCCGCAGCTGGCGAGTTACGGCATTGACAAGCTCAAGTGTCTCGGCGGAGTGTTCACCGGTGTAGCCGTCGCGAGCCGAAAGCGCTGCGCATAGCGCCTCGACGGTCGCCTTGAAACGGCGGCGTTCGCTGCGGCTGACGCCCCGCACGCGGTGTGCCAGCACGCCGACCATTCCCGATGTGGCGATGAACGTCGGCATCGAAACGATCAGTTGCTCGCCACTCAGCGGTCCGGCACGCAGCACTTCGGCGGCGATGAAAATGCCACACCACAGTGCGTAGCCGGGAACGATGACGTTCCAGCGTCCCCAGTAAAAAAAGGCAAGAAACAAAAGTGCAAAGAGGTGAAATGCAGTGATTCCCGGCTTATCGAGCACCGCAGTAGCGACACTGATCACTACCGTCGCGTAGCCGATCATCGGCAGTACCCACCAGCGTTTGGCGCGCTGCCACGGGACCAGGAGTGATGCGATGAAACCGAAGAGACAGGCGCCGAGCAGCACCCAGGCCTGAACCGTTACGCCGTCCGTCGAGAGGAGATAGGTGATCGAGAGAGCGGCGCCCAGAACCCAGGCAGCGGCAGCAAGTCGGCCCACCCATATGAAAGTCTGCTGGGCTTCGGCCTTCCAGCCTTGCCACGTCATTGGTCTTCCTTGATCATTCACAGTGAACTGATCCCCATCGCGTAAGCAGTCGTCCCCGAGTGCAAGTTTGTTGCTGCTGTCCTTCCCCCATTAAAGCCATGACCCGTACAGCGGTTGGTCGGATCACTCAACGGAAGTATGACTGCAGTCGGACAGAAAAACAATCCAAAAACGCGGTATTTACATAATCAGTCTCAAGCCCGCATGTTGGTCGGAATTCACGCTTCTTGAGGCGAGAATCTCGGTTGTGGAGCGGGATCGACCGCGGTCTCGGCCTCAAATACCGGGTCGCGGCGGTCAAGCACGAGTAAAAGTGCGCCGACGACGATCGGGTCAAATTGGACACCGGCGTTACGCGAAAGTTCGAGCCTGGCCTCGCCGACAGACATCGCGTCCCGGTAGGGCCGATCGCTGGTCATCGCGTGAAACGCGTCGCAGACGAGCACGATGCGGCTGGCAAGCGGAATATCTCCTTGGCGCAGCCCATCCGGGTAGCCGTCGCCGTTCCAGTGCTCGTGCTCGTGACGAATGGCGCGCGCGACCTCTTCAAGGCCGGGGATCGGCGCGACGATGCGTTCGCCGATGACCGGGTGCTGCTTCATCACTTCCCACTGATCTTCGCTGAGCCTGCCCGGCTCGTGGAGCACATCGTTGGGGATACCGATCTTGCCGATGTCGTGCAACAGCGCGACGTCGGCGACGTACTGACATTCGTTCGGACTGAGCGCTAGCTCGTCGCAGACGGCACGCACAAACCAAAGTGTTTCCTGCGAGTGCGAGCCGGTGTAACCGTCGCGCGCTGTAAGCGCCGTCGAAAGCGCTTCGATCGTAGCCTTGTAGCGGCCGCGCTCGGTTGAACGCATCGTGTGAAAGCGATCGGCCAGTATGCCTGAGAGGCTGGCAACCGCGAGCAGTGCGGGCAGCGTAATGATCAAAGCGGATGCAGGGTCTTCGGTCTCGCCGGTGATCGCCGGCAGCGCGAACGCCGCGGAGGCGACCAACAGATGGGAGATCACGATCCGCAGATCGCTCCCGTAGGTGTAACTCAACGCCATCATCGGGATTAGCAGCAGAATCGTCAGGCCCGGAACCTTCAAGACGTAGACGCCGACCGTGATCGCCACGACGGTCAACCAGTACAGCGAGAGCTGCGAGGTACTAGCGATCCGACCCCATGGCACCGCCAGGGCGTAAGCCGCAGAGACCAGCGAACCGGCGATCAGGGCGGCCACCGAGATGTCCCAAATGCCGGCGACCGTGGCGTGGACTGCGGCTCCCACCGCGCCCGCGCTGAGCATCACCGCGTAGAACAGCCCCATGACCTCACGCGTGTCGCGCGACTGCGCGTACGCGCTGCCGGTCGCGATCAGCTGTCTGAGTTTGGCTTCACTGTCGCTGAGTGCGCTCATATCATCGGTGTAATCAGGGTCTGCCTCCGTGTGCCCGGAAATCCCAGCACGTGCGAAATCAATATAAGCCCGATGTGATCGCCAGCGCGCGACTGGTAGCCATCCGTCCATCCACGCTATTTCGACGTGTGACTCGAGAGTCATTCTCCTGGTCGACATCAAATAACCGCATTGGAATGGGCTTTCAGTCGCCGATCAGGGGTTGTACGAGGCCCTGGAATGCCGCGACAACGCGCGGGTCGAACTGACTTCCCGATCCTGAGGTAAGTTCTTTAGCGATCGTTTTGGGTTTCATAGCGGCTCGAAACGGCCTGGGAGTACTCATCGCGTGGAACGCTCCGGCGACGGCCATGATCCGACTGGCAAGGGGGATTTCTTCGCCGGCGAGTCCGTCCGGGTAGCCCTCGCCGTCCCATCGTTCATTTACGTGCCGCACAGCTCGCGCAGCCGACTCGTAACCCGGCATCGCGGCGACCAGACTCTGCGCGACCATCGGCGCGCGGCGGATCTCATCGATCTCGCTGTCATTGAGTCGGCGGTCGGCTGCAAGTGTCAACTGACTCACGCCGAGCCGGCCGAGGTCCTGCAATCGTGCGACGCGGATCGCCTCTTCCCGGACCTCCGCAGGGGCATCCAGCGCCAAGGCGAGCTCCTCGACCAACGTATGCAGCTCGGGTGCGAACGCGGACGCGAACCCGTCGCGCGATTCGCGCGCCATGTTCAGCGCTTGCAGTGTTTGTCGATGTCTGTCGCGGCTCAAGGTGGTCCTCCGGTACTTCAAGTATCGGCGAACTCCAACGACCGCAGTAGCCGCCGCGCGGCACCCGTGCGCGCTATACGCGCTGGATCAAGGTGGCGGTTCCGATTCCTCCGCCGCAGCACATCGTGGCGAGGCCCCACTCCTTGTCGGTGCGCTCGAGTTCATGCAACAGCGTCGTCATTAGCCTGGCACCGGATCCGCCGAGCGGGTGTCCGATCGCGATTGCTCCGCCGTTGACGTTGACGCGGTCCCAGTCGGGCGAATGTTCGCGCTTCCAGGCCGCGACCACGCTGGCGAACGCCTCGTTGATCTCGATCAGGTCGATGTCGTCGATCGTCATCCCGTTGCGCTCAAGGATCATCTTCGTTGCCGGAATCGGGCCGGTCAGCATGATCACGGGATCGACGCCCGTCGTGACCTGGTCGACGATACGGGCCCGCTGCTTAGCGCCGAGCTCGTCGGCGCGGTCGCGCGACATCAGTAGAACCGCGGCTGCGCCGTCTGAGATCTGGGACGAGTTACCGGCGGTGGTCGTGCCGTTCTCCTTGAAGGCGGGTTTCAAGCTGGCAAGTGCCTCGATCGTGGTCTCGCGCAGACCCTGGTCAGTGGTCACCGTCTGTGCATCGCCGTTACTGCCGACCGTCATCGGAACGATCTCACGGTCGAAGCGACCTTCCTCCGTCGCGCGTGCGGCACGCTGCTGTGACAGAAGTCCGATCTCATCGAGCTCGCTGCGCGGGATCTCCCACTTCTCGGCAATCATCTCTGCCGAGAGGCCCTGCGGGATCATGTTGTAGCGGTCAAGCAGCTCGGGCGTGAACGGCACTCCGTGCTCTTCCGGGTGTGCGAGCGTGACGCCGAAGGGCAGGTGGCCCATGTGCTCGACGCCGCAGCTGAGCACGACGTCGTTGGCACCGCTGGCGATCAGACCGGCACCGAGGTTGACCGCGTGCTGGCTGGAGCCGCACTGCAGATCGATCGTGGTCGCCGGCGTCTCGATCGGCAGGCCTGCTTCGAGCCACGCCGTGCGACCGATGTTGAGAGTCTGCTCGCCGACCTGCTGAACGCAACCGGCAAGCACATTGTCGACGTCGGACGGCTGAACGCCGGCCCGCGAGATGACCTCAGTTTGGACCGTCCCGAGCAGCTTGTTGGGGTGCGTGTCCTTGTAATAACCCTTCGCTTTGTGACCACGACCGATCGGCGTACGCACGGCATCGACGATCGTTACCTCGCGAGCTCCTGAGGACTGCATTGGTGACTGCTTGGACACTGGGCCTATCCTTCCGTCTTCTTGAGTTCCTGCGAGCTGCAGGCAGGAGGTATTTATACATGGAGTCAACTGGGTCGTGGCCGGGTATAGACCGGCCGTCGACACCTCGAAGGGGAGAGTTTTGAGCGAGAGCCTGGGAATTGTCGGAAGCGGCCTGGTCGCATGTGGACTCGCGGTCTCGGCCGCCGCGACAGATCACGACGTGAAGCTGCGCGCCCGATCGGAGAAGTCGATCGAGAAAGCGCGCGCTTCGATCGAGAAGCAGTGTGGCAAGCTCGAGGACCCGTCCGCAGCGATCGCCCGCATCGAACTGACGACCGACCTCGCCGATCTGTCGGATCGCACCTACGTCGTCGAAGCCGTCGGCGAGGACTATGAGATCAAGAACCCGCTCGCTGCCGAGATCGCGGCAGTGATCAGCGACGATACGGTGCTCGCCTCCACAACGTCGTCGCTGTCGGTCAACGTGCTGGCCGAAGCGGCGGGCATCCCCGAGCGCTTCGTCGGTTTTCACGTCTTCACACCGGTACCGGTGATGAAGCTGATCGAGATCGTCTACTCCGATCAGGCAACAGACGAGACCAAGCGCCGCTCGCGCGAACTCTGCTCTGAGATCGGCAAGGTCGGCATCGAGGTGCCCGACACTCCTGGATTCATCGTCAACCGCTTGCTCTTCCCGTATCTCTTCGACGCAGCCGGCTTCCAGCAGGAAAGCGGCCTCTCGCCGGAAGACGTCGACACCGCGATGAAGCTGGGCGCGAACATGGTGATGGGTCCGCTGGCGCTACTCGACTACGTCGGCCTCGACGTGTCGATCGCGATCGGCGAGCAGATCGGCGCGACGATCCCGCAGAACTGCCGCGACCTACTCGCCGCCGGCAAGCTCGGCCGCAAGAGCGGCGCAGGCTTTTACGAGTACCCGCCCCGCAACTAGCGCGGCGCGGTACTCAACGCCGGCGCACCACGAGGCGTCAGTCGTCGGCATCAGTCATCGGCATCAGTCGTCGGCTGGTGAGACGGCGTTGATCTCGCCGGTCTCGCCATGCTCGGCCTCGCTGATGCGCACCGCTTCGACGCGATTCTCACGCACAGACTCGACGCGGATCACGTAGCCGTTGGCGCGAAGCTGGTCGCCACGTTTGGGCAGGCGCCCAAGCTCTGAGAAGACGTATCCGCCGATCGAGTTGTAAGCGTCGCTGTCGACCGGCAGCTCGATGCCGTGATCTTCGAGGTCGACCAGCGGCACGTGGCCGCGCACGAAGAGGTCTCCGTTGGCGAGTCGGCGGACTGCGGCGAGTGCACTGTCGGTCTCGTCGTCGATCTCACCGACGACCTCCTCGACGATGTCCTCGACGGTGACGATGCCGACCGTGCGCCCGTACTCGTCGACGACGATCGCCATCGACATGCGCTCACGCTGGAGGTCTGCGAGTAGATCATCGAGCGGTTTCGTCTCGGGCACGATGAAGGCGTCGCGGACGGCCTTGGCGATCGTCGCGTCCTCCCCTTTGCTGAGCATCAACCTGACGAGCGACGAAAGGTGCAGGACGCCCTTGATCTTGTCGGTCGAGCGTTCTTCGGTGACCGGCAGGCGGGTGTGGCCACTCGACGTACAGCGCCGCAGGGCGACCTCGACAGTGTCGTCGATGTCGATCGTCACGACGGCCGGGATCGGCGTCATCACGTTGCGAGCCTCGTTCTCGTGCAGCTCGAAGACACCCGAAAGCATGTGTGCCTCGCCGGCGTCGAGCGTGCGGTGAGAGCGGCCGTGTTCGACCAACAGACGGAGGTCTTCGCCGGTGGCGCCGAGCACAGCCTCGCTGGCGGGCTTAATCCCGAACAACCCGACCAGTCGGTTCGCCGTCCCGTTGAGTACGTGGATGAAAGGGCTGAAAAGGCGACGGAAGAAACCGAGCGGCATCGCCGTCCAACGCGCGGTCGCCTCGGGAATCGCGATCGCGACCGACTTCGGCGCCAGCTCGCCGATCACGATGTGCAAGACCGTGATGATCAGGAAAGCGAATGCAACGGCAATCGCGAGACCCGCATCCTCGCCGAAGATGTCCTCGAACGCGGGTTCGAAAAGGTGGCCGATCGCCGGTTCGCCGGCGAATCCGAGGCCGATCGAGGCCATCGTGATGCCGAGCTGACAGGCCGAGAGGTACGCGTCGATGTGGCGGACCGCGTAGAGAGCCTTGATCGAGCGCTTTGAGCCGTTCTCCTCGATGTCTTGCTCGAGCACGGAGGCACGGGCACGCACGAGCGCGAACTCGGCGGCAACGAAAAAGCCGTTGAGCAGAACCAGCAGCAGCGCGATTAGTAGCAACAGCGCGGTCATGCCGTCGCCCGGCTCGATCGCAACGGCAATCGCATGCGAACCGCGGGCATCAGGACCCGCGGATTGCTACTTCGCGGAGGCTCTTCTTCGGGCACACCCATCAGTCGCTCCAAGCTAGCACGGCGTCCGGAGGCGGGCTCGACGGAGAGTGAGGCTCCGTCCTCAGTCAAGTTGGTCGATCTGGCGCGCGAGTACGAAGTCGTCTTCGGTCAGGCCGCCGGCCGAATGCGAGGTGATCGTCAGCGTGATGTCCTTCCAGGAGATCGCAATGTCCGGGTGGTGGTTGAGCGATTCCGCGAGCGGAGTCACGGTATTGAGAAAGGCAACCGCACCCTTGAAATCAGCGCGGTCGAACGTGCGGACAATCGCGTCGCCTTTACGCGACCACTCCGGAAGGCTCGCAAGCTCGCCCTCGATCTGTTGCTGGGTTAGTAGAGGCATCTCGCCGATGGTACGGGAGTTCGCGCTAGCGCAGCTAGCCCAGCTCGACTTCGAGCATGCGACCGAACAGCGGTTCTTCCATCACATCGGGGTGCAGGGTGTAGGCAAGCAGCTCCAGGCCGTCGACTAAGCGCGGTCCGGGACGCGAAAAATAGGCCGATGCGTCGCAGGCATAGATCGCCCTCGCACCGAGCGATCTGAGTTTCTCGGAGTAGTCCTCTGCCTCGGCGGCGGCGCGTGACGTGTCGTAACCGCACTGCATCAAAATCACGACATCCGGCTCGGAGGCACGCAGTTCGTCCCAATCGACCTCGCGGGAGCGTTCGCCGGGAAGCCCGAGGAAATCGATTCCGCCGGCGAGCTCGATCATCTGCGGAACCCAGTGACCACCGATGAATGGTGGATCGAGCCACTCGAGCGCCGCTACCCGCACTGGGTCGGGGCCGCCTTCACGACCGACATCGCGCAGTGCGATCTTGACGTCGTCGATGCGATCGGCAAGCTCCTGAACGAGATCAACGCCCAGATCCTTCGCGCTCTCAGCGGCCTCGGTCGTGCCGTTTGCCTTGAACAAGCTCACGTCGTCGACCGCCTGCGCGATCGTCCGCACGTCGCCAAGCACCTCGCCCATCGTGGTTGGATCCAGTGAGATCACGCGCGGATTCGACGGCAGCCGAGCAGCGACCTTGACGACGTCTTCGTATGAGACGGCGCAGACCTCACAGAGTTGTTGCGCGACGATCAGGTCGGGCTCGGCCTCTTCAAGCAACTCTTCGTCGAGTTCATACAGGGACTCTCCGCGTCCGACTCGGTCCCGGACGGTCGCGTCAATCTCGCCGGGCGCGAGCCCGGCCTCGACCACGCTGGTCGTCAGCTGGGGCAGTTCGAGCGCTTCGAGCGGGTAGTCACACTCGTGCGTAACGGCGACGACCCGGTCGCCGAGACCCATGGCGAAGAGAAACTCCGTCGCCGACGGAACGAGACTGGCGATTCGCATGGGCTACGCCAGGCCGACGAAGGCCGGGAACTTGTTTTCAGCGATCAGCACGGTCACGTAAAACAGGCCGACCGCAATCCCAACGCCGATCACCGCCGCCGGCGCGATGCTACGTCCGAATATCCTGCGTCGCTCGTCGAGGTCGATCAACAGGAAGCCAACGACCAATCCACCGATCAACCCGCCGATGTGCCCGCCTTTGGCGATACCGGGCAACGCAAACGTCAAGACGAGGTTGATTGCGATCAGTCCACCGATCCCCGACTCCCAGGGGTTGAGACCGCGGGCATACTGCGCGACCAGCGCGGCGCCCATCAGCCCGAAGACGGCTCCCGACGCACCGACTGCGGCGACGTCTGGCTCGATCAACAGCGAGCCGAGCGACCCCGCAACCAGCGAGCAGCCGTAGATCGCGAGGAACCGCACGCGGCCGATCGCCGGTTCGAGCAGTTGTCCGAGCATGTACAGCAAGAGCATGTTCATCCCGATGTGGAAAAGCCCGAGGTGAAGGAATCCGCTGCTGACGATTCGCCACCACTCACCGGCGGCGACAAGCGGGCCGGAAAATGCGCCTTCGGTCAGGAACGTTCCGGAGAGCTGGTTGCTGAATCCACCGAAACCCGCGCCGGTCGCGACCTCGCCGACGAACGCGATCACGTTGACGATCAGGAGCGCGAGCGTGACCGGTGCGGAATCGACGAGGCTCGGATTGGTGATCTGCCGCGCCGTCACGACCTTTTGCCGGTCGCCCGCACAGTCGGGACAACGCATGCCGACCGGTGACGGAGTCATGCAGTCCGGGCAGATCGGTTTGCCGCAGCGCGAACACGAGACGTTGGTCTCGCGGCCGGAATGGCGATAACAGGTCTGGCCGCCGTCGGCCGGTGGTCCGAAGTCGTGCGTAGAGGTCGTTGAGCTCACGGAGGCGAATCGTAATCGCGGCGCGACGGACGTTGGCCGAGCAATACTGCCGTTCGCCCAGCTGGTGCAGTTGCTGGCCCAGTTGCTGCCCGAGCCACTGGCCCAGCTACTGGCCCAGCTACTGGCGCAACGCCTTCTTAGCCGAACGCTCGAGTTCGCGGCGAACGTCGCTAAGTGCATCGCCGAGTGCACGAACTGCCTCCACCCCTCTGTCGGGAACCTTGTCGTCACGGCGACGTGAGCGCAACCCGAGCACGACCAACGTGCCAGCCGCGGCCCCGCCCACCGCGAGTGCGACAGCAGGTTTGACCCAGTTCCGCGGATCGCGCATTGCCGTCAGCTCCCATTCCGAGAGCTCCTCGGCCGCTGCGAAGGAGACGCGTTCGAGCCGACCTTCAAGCGTCACGTAGAGATGCGCAGGAGGTTCGACCGGCGCGAAGGCGCGTGCGAGCATGCGCTCGATCTGCTCGAGACCACCCTCATTTGGGTCGATGCCGTGCGCTTCCGCGTCCATAACTTCTTACCTATACGCCGTTTCGCGCATTTGGTTGCTCGGGCGACTGAGAAATCTGCGGTCCGGCGGCTACCTCATCGAGCTCGAGCTGTGTGCCGAGTTGCTTGATCGCACGATGCAGGAGCACCTTCGTTGCGCCCTCGGTCTTGCCCATCGCCCGGGCGATCTCCTGGTTGTCCATGTTCAGCGCGAAGCGCATGATCAGTGCCTCCCGCCGATCATCGGGAAGTTCGGCCACACGCTCAAAGACATGAGCGAGCTCCTCTCGCGCGGCGACGAGATCTTCGGTGTTGTGCGTGTCGGCGAATTCTCCAGCAGCCTCCAACGGAGCCTGCGGCTTGCGCGAACGGTCGCGGTAGAGGTTGATCGCGAGATTCTGTGCGATACGAATCAACCACGGACGCAACGACCGTCCGTCGGACTCGGCGAGCGCTTTCGGCAGGTGGCGATACGCCTGGAGAAAGACCTGCTCGCTTACGTCCTCCGCGTCGTGGTGATTGCCTAACCGGTAGTAAAGGAACGAGTACACGTCACGAGCGTGTTCCTCATATAGCTGGGTGAACGCGCGATCGAGCGCGGCCTTCTCTTGCTGATTGGGCTCGCCTCCCACTACCCCAGACTACCGGGGGCGGTGCGATGCGGTTTGGCTCGAATGTCGAGCGGTACTTAGGCCGCGTGTCTGACGATGCGAACCCACTCGTCGGGTTTGATCGTGCCGGCGATCAGGTCGCGAAGCGCGAAGACCGTAGGCGCGTCCGATCCGTGGTCCTCGAGCAATGTGGCCAGCAGCGGCACCGTGTCGACGGCTTCGGCGACGTGGCCGAGTTCCTGCTTGATCTGCTCGGCACTGACGCCGGCTCCAAGCAGCTCGCCGGCGCGGCGGTTGCGGCTGCCGGTCGCGAGAACCGTGGCGACGAGGTCGCCGGTGCCAGCGAGGCCGGTGAAGGTTTCGTGATGGGCTCCGTAACTGCGCGCGAGGCGTTCGATCTCGACGAACGCGTGCCCGGCCGCCGCACCAGCGGCGTTCATCCCCGCAGCGCTGGCAGCACTGGCGGCGAGCGCAGCGACGTTCTTCGCGCAGCCGGCCAGCTCGGTGCCAGCGAGGTCGTCTGAACGTTCAACCTGAAGCCCCGCATTCTCGAGCGCGTCGCCGAGCTGGCGTCGCAACGCGTCGTCGGGGGTCGCCAACACGACTGACGCGCCCTGAAGTACGGCCTCGGCCGCGTGTGCCGGACCGCCGAGACAGGCGATCGCCCTTGAACGAACCCGCGATCCGACGTACTCGCTCGGCAGCGTGCCCAGCGGCGGCACCAACCCTTTACTCAACACGAGGATCGCGCTGCGTGACCCGATCCGGTCGGCGGCCTGCGCGACGGCGTTGGGGAGTTCCTTGCTCGGGACCGCGAAAACCACGAGATCCTGTCCGGAGAGTTCGATCTGAGCGGCTTGCTTGACGACGAGTTCCGGCGGCAGGTCGACTTCGGCGAGGCGCTCGTTGCGGCGCTCGCGATTTATCCGCTCCGCCGACTCGACGCTGCGCGAGCCGAGCGTGACTTCCATCCCGGCCTGCGAAAGCAGAACCGCCATGCCGGTTCCCCAGCTACCCGACCCGATAACGGCAGCCTTACGCATCGGCGGCAGACCTCCAAGCCACTCCCACTGCAGCTCAATGCGCGGCCAGATCCGGTTGGTCACCTCAACGGCAAGTTCCTGCGATGGGTTGTCGGTCTGCGGGAAAACGAGCGAGTTACCAGTACGAATCCGCACCTTGCGCGGGCGTATCCGCCAGCCCCTTCGGACTTCCTCCGTACCGATCACCGCGACCGGCACAACCGATGCACCGGTCTCAAGGGCCATCCGCCCGACGCCGCGCCGTGGACGGCCAAGCGCACCCGAGCGAATGCGCGTCCCCTCGGGAAAGATCACCAGGCTGTCGCCACGCGCAAGCACCGCGCGAGCGGTCTCAAGCATCTCCGGATCAGACTGGCCACGCGCGACCGGGATCGCGCCGAGCGAGTTCAGAAACCAACCCTGGAAGCGTCGACGGAAAAGCTCCTCTTTCGCGACGTAGAAAAGAGGCCGTCTGGTGAGCGCGCCGATGATGAAGGGGTCGAGAAAACTGCGGTGATTCGAGGCAAACAGCACCGGCCCATCGGTGGGGATGTGTTCGCGGCCGACCCGGTCGAGCCGGAAATAGATCAGGAAGAACGGTAGAAACGTGTAGAACACGAGGAAGTGAAGGACCTTGTTGACTCCCTTCTCGCGCGCTCGCCGGTGGAACTCCGAGTAGTCATACCGCTCGGGTGCGCCGAGATCGGCATGGCCGGGGGCCTGGTCGCTGTGCGTCGACTCGGTCGAGCCGGCCGCAGGGGGCTGGAGTTCGATTGGGGGCATCAATGAAGACGTACGAACCGTCGTGATCAACGCGTGTGTCGGCGGAAGCCCACGCGTCGTTGAAGGTTGTACACCGCGATCTGCGGACTGTTACAGAATTAACTGCACAGTGTGAATTAACTGCACACTCTGAACTAAATGCACAGTGTGTGGAGGCGTGAAAGCGTAGAGGCGCGAAGACAAGCCGGGAAGGGGACTCGAACCCCTGACCTGCCGCTTACAAGGCGGCTGCTCTACCAGCTGAGCTATCCCGGCGGAGTGTCGAGGGTACGCATAGAACAAGAGGTTCCCCCGCCCCACCCGTCTCGGCGTGGAGTGGAGTGGCGTGGAGTGGCGTGGAGGAACCATACAGCCGTGACCACAAGCTGTCACCGCCGGCCTCCCAGGTGGGCGGCGGCGCTTGGCGGCGCGGCTAAAGGACCACGTTGCGGGAGTCGAGGTGCCCGCCGACCTTCCGCTTGACGCGTTGAAGGGCGTTGTCGACGGTTTTTGCGTCGCAACCGAGCTGCTCACCGATCTGCTCGTAGGAGTAGCCGTCAAGGTAGAGGCGCAGGACATCGCCCTCGAGTCCACTCAACGCGGTCGAGAGACATGCCACGAGACTGCTCAGCTCTTCACTGCTGATTACCTGTACGCAGGGGTCGTGAACATGGCTCCCCGGCAGCATCTCGTCGAGCGTCTGATCTCCGTCGTCATCGCTACTGCTTGGCGGCGAGTTGAACGAGACGTACTGGTTGAGCGGGGTGTGCTTGTTGCGCGTCGAGGTCTTGACCGCCGTAATAATCTGACGCGTAATGCAGAGCTCCGCGAAGTTGCGGAAGCTCGATTCGCGGTCTGTCCGGTAGTCGCGTATCGCCTTGTAGAGACCGACTAGACCCTCCTGAATCAGATCATCGGAGTCGCCGCCGACGAGAAAATATGACGACGCCTTCAAACGGACGAATCCGTAGTAGCGCTGTACGACCATCTCGTACGCCTCTTTGTTGCCGCCCTTCGCAAGGGCGATCAAGTAGTGATCATCGACCTCAGGTAAAGCTTTAGACTTCTGCCGTATTCGGCCGGCATTGGTCCGCGGAGCGAGCTCTTCGAGCTCGTCAATCTCTTCCTGGTCGGTCTGGTCGGATAAAACAGCAGCTGCCTGGGATGCAGTGGTCACGTAGCCTCCAATTCGGCGATCTACCTGCATATGCAAGAGTTTTGCCCTTGCAACTGCGGATATCCCACCATTGTGGTCGTGACGCATGCCTCCCAACTTGCGCCATATGTTCCTTGGTTCAACTTTAGGCGCTAATCCCCGGCGAGCCGGAAGATCTAACCTGAAGCTGGACTTTAGGTTTATCGTCGGATGGAAATTATTGCGCTTTTATGACTACCGTGCTTTTTGGTCCTCGTTCTGCATTCGATCTTGCAGAACGGCGTAGACCAGCACAGCCGTAGCGGTTGAGACATTGAGCGAATCAATTTTCCCGCGCATCGGGATGTTGACCAGCGCATCACAGGCCTTTTCTACGCGCGGACGTAGCCCTCGCCCCTCCGACCCGAGCACCAGTACAACCTTGCCTTTGTAGTCAGGTTGGTCGTAGCGAGCAGTCCCCTCGGCGCTTGCCCCGTATACCCATGCTCCGGCGGTTTTGGCCTTCTCGAGGTAATCGGCGATATTGCCGACGCGGGCGATCCGCAGATGCTCGACCGCGCCGGCCGAGGTTTTACAGACGGCCGGAGTGACCTCGGCGCTACGGCGCTCTGCGATCACCAGGCCGGTCGCGCCGGCGCTCTCGGCGACGCGAGCGAGCGCGCCGAGGTTGTGCGGGTCTTGGATCTCGTCGAGCACGAGCACAAGGGCGTCATCCGGTTCCAGCAGCGCAGCGGCGTCGGCATACTGGAAGTCCGACACCTCGGCACAGATGCCTTGATGCTCCTCGGTCCCCGCCAGTGAAGTGAGCTCGTCCGATTCGGCACGGTCTACGGAGATGCTGGCATCGGCCGCCGCCAGGGCGATCCATGACTCGCGCGCGGCGGCAGATGTCACCCACAGCCGCGAGACTCGTCGCGGGCCGCGAAACGCCTCGTGGACCGGATTTCGGCCGTAAAGAATCATCGGCGATGCAGCCTAGGCGGTTACGCCATCTTCAGCTGAGGGCCTTCCGGGGTGTCCCGGATCACCCACCCGCGCGCGAGCAGTTCGTCGCGCAGACGATCGGCCGCTTCGAAGTCTTTGGCGGCGCGGGCCGCTTGACGCTGATCAAGCAACGCCAGCGCGGGTGCATCAGGCTCGTCGCCGGCGACCGTCTCGAATACCGCGTCGAGGCCTAAGACGACCAGTGCCTCGGTCAGTTCGGCACGCCCGCCGACGGACTCGCCAGCGTCGATTCGCCGGTTCGCATCACGTACCCATTCAAACACGGCGGCCATCGCAGCTGGTGAGTTGAAATCGTCGGCCAGCGCCGCATAGAAACGCTCCAAAGCCTCTTCCAGGGCGGGATCTGGCGGTGACGCGTCGTCGAATCGCAGCGCCAATTCGCGCAGCCGCTCGACGTTGGCGGCGGCCTGCGCCAAGGTCGTAGGCGTGCACTCGATCGGCGCCCGGTAGTGGCCGCTGATGAAGAACATGATCAATGTCGAGGCAGGATGCTCGTCGAGCGCCTCGTGCAGCTGCCAGACGTTGCCGAGCGACTTGCTCATCTTCTCGTCGCCAAAGCGGACCATTCCGTTATGCATCCAGATCCTGGCGAGCGGCTTGCCGCGGCCGGCATAGGTCTGCGCGCATTCGTTCTCGTGGTGTGGGAAGACGAGATCGATGCCACCGCCGTGAATGTCGAAGTCGACGCCGAGGATCGTTTCGCTCATCGCGCTGCACTCAATGTGCCAGCCGGGGCGTCCGTCACCCCAGGGCGACGACCACGAGGTGTCCTCGTCGTCTTTGCGCGTCTTCCAGAGCGCGAAGTCACGCGCGTCGCGCTTAAGCGAGTTGTCGTCCTCGCCTTGATCCATCTGGTCGGGATCGCGATTCGACAGCTCTCCGTAACGGTCATACGACCCGACGCTGAAGTAAACGTCTCCCCCGCTTTCGTAGGCGTGACCGCGCTCGATCAGCGCTTCGATCAGCTCGACGATCTCGGGAACCGTCTCTGTCGCCAGTGGTTCAGCATCGGGACGGCCGAGCCCGAGGCGGGACGTGTCTGCGAAGTAGGCGGCCGTCATGTCGGCGGAGAGCTGATCGCTCGCTACGCCCGCCTCTCGTGCAGCGACGTAGATCTTGTCGTTGATGTCAGTGACGTTCGATGCGAACGTGGTCTCGTAGCCCTCATGCTCGAGAAAGCGCTTGAGCAGCATGAAGACGACGTACGGCCTGGCGTTTCCGATGTGGATACGTGAATAGACCGTCGGACCGCATGCATAGATGCCGATCCTGCCGGGATCGCGTGGATCGAGCGGCTCGACTGCGCCGGAAAGCGTGTTATGAAGTCTGATTTCGCGCATGGGCTGGCGGGAGCCGAAGCCGTGCCCGATTACAGGCACGAAATGTCTGTCTTTTTTCCCCCGAGACGTAAAGCCTACGCGCCCACTCGCAGTTGCCGAGGTTGCCTCGCCGGTTCAGCCAGCCGCAGCGGCCACTTCGCGCACCGCGTCGAGCCGCTGCACGCTGAGCGAGGCGAGAACGTACGGAAACTCCGGACCCTCGACACGGCCCGTCAGAACCGCTCGCAGTCCGTGAAGCGCGGGGCCAAGCTTGACTCCTTGGTCGCGAAGCGACTGCTTGAGATCGGCGAAGGCGGTCTCTGCGGCAGCGAGGTCGACTGGCGGCGCTGGCAGTAACTGAACTAGCGCGGCGGCGGCCGTAGCCGTCTCGGGCGCCGAGAGCAGCGCGGCGGCGGCCTGGTCGGGCGGCGGCGGATCGAACAGCCAAATAGCCGTGGCCGCGCACTCGGCGAACGTCACGCCACCCGTGCGTGCTGCCGCCAATGCTGCAGGCGGCAACGGGTCGGGCAGGCTGGCTGCGCTTGGCGCGGTGTCGTCGACAACGCTGCGCAGGGTCGCCTCGAGCTCTTGATCGCCCATCGCCCGAATGTGCTGGCCGGAAATCCAACGGAGTTTGTCGACGTCGAACTGTGAGTCGGCGGTGTGAAGGTGCGCCAGGTCGAAGCGTTGAGAGATCTGTTCGATCGTCAGCATCACCTCGTCGGTGCCGAAATCTGCGAGCGAAAGAGCGAGCGCATTGGCGATGGCCGTCGGCGGAAACCCCTCGTCACGTAGTGCGGCGACGGTGATCGGCAGACCTTTTCCGGACTCGTCGACGCCGCCCGAGCGCTTCGAGAGCTTCGTCCCATCCGCGCCGGTCAGCAGCGGGGCGTGAACGTAGGCCGGTGGCTCGAAACCGAGCGCGGCGATGATCTCTGACTGCAGCTGGGTGTTGGCCAGGTGATCGCGGCCGCGCAGGACGTGGGTTATTCGATCGTCGACGTCATCGATCGCCGTCGCGAGGTTGTAGAGGGCGCTGCGGTCTGCTCGAGCGATAACGCGACCGCCGAACTCGTATGCGCCGTCCCTGTCGGTCGTCGGCAGCTCGTCAAGTAGCTCGGCGTATCGCGCGGTCCGCTGAGACTGCCGGACGGGGCCTTCGTCCCAGTGCAGGCCGATCCACTCAAGATCGGCGAGGATCGATGCCTCGAGTTCGGCCGATGAGCGCTCAGCGTCGGTGTCGTCGATTCTCAGCAGCACGGTTCCGCCCGAGGAGCGTGCGAACAGCCAGTTCAACAGTGCAGTGCGCACCGAACCGACGTGCAGGGGACCGGTCGGACTCGGCGCGAAACGCACCCGAACGGCGGGCGAAGCGGGGTCGGTCACCGACTAGCCCTCGCTGGTGGCGATCGAGGCGATTGCGAGCACCGCGATGCCTTCGCCGCGACCGAGATATCCCATCCCCTCGCCGCGGGTGAACTTTACATTGATGCAGTCGACAGCGACGCCGAGCGCGGTCGAAAGGTTGGCGACCATCGACCCGCGGAACTTTCCCATCAGCGGCCGTTCGGCGATGACCGTCGCATCGACGTTGACGACTACGAACCCGCGCTGATGCACCAGTTCCGTGGCACGCGCCAGCAGCAGCAATGAATCGGCGCCGGCATAGGACGGATCGTTGTCGGGAAAATGCTCGCCGATGTCACCGAGCGCTGCGGCCCCGAGCAGTGCGTCGGCAACCGAGTGAGAAAGCACGTCCGCGTCGGAGTGACCTTCGAGTCCAAGCGGGTGGTCGATCGTCACGCCGCCGATCACCAGCGGCCGCCCTTCGACGAGTTGGTGTGTGTCGAATCCTATTCCGCTGCGCGTCACAGAAGCCATTCTCACAGAGTTGCGATCGCTCCGGACGCGCGCCGTAGGCCGCAAGAGTCCGCGCTGGGGTCGTCTCCTCGCTCAGCCGATCGGCTCGAGCGTGCGCCGTCGGCCCTCGAACACGCAAAGTTCCTCGACGCCGCACGCGGCAAGCAGCTCGGTCGCCTTCTCATATCCGTGACCGATATACATCGGCTCGTGCGCATCGCTTGACAGCGCGAATGACAGACCGGCGTCAACGCACATCTCGATGAAAGCCGGAGCCGGATAGATCTCGCCGACCGGCTTTCGCAGTCCGGCAGTGGAAATCTCGACCGCCACGTCCGCTTCGGCGAAGGCCTCGATCGCTGGCTCGTAGAAAAATCTCAGGTCACCCTCTGGCTTCGGCCGCTCACTGCCCCAGTACTTGACCAGGTCGGGGTGGGCCATGATGTCGTACAGACCGGTACGTGCCGCCGCTGCGAGCGTGTCGAAGTACTCCTTCCAGATCTGTTCGGGCGACTGACGTTCCTTCCAGATGTCGTACTTGTCCCAGTCGAGCGCGGCCATCTCGAGGAAGTGCACTGAACCGACGATGTAGTCCCACTCATGCTCGTCGAGCACCGACGCGATGCGATCCTCACGGCCGGCGATGTAGTCCATCTCGATTCCCAGCCTGAGACTGGTCTCGTTCTTAACGAAGTCGACGTAGCGTCCGAGATCGTCGCGGCCGTTCTCGCGCCAGTACGGGTGATCCCAAATGCGCAGCGCGTCGGCAAAGCGATGAATATGTTCGCTGACCCCGAGTTCTTTGATCCCGGCTTCTTCCGCGGCAACGCGGTAGCGGTCGACGTTGTCGGCTGTCATGTAATCGTCGAAATACGCATCGAAGTCGTCCGGGCGCAGGTGAACGTGGTAATCAGTCAGCATCTCTGTCGGGCTCCGTGGGGGGAAGTCGCCGGCGCGCGTCGTGCGCACCCGGCCGGGGCGAATAGTTGTAGCGAACGTCGTGCGCCGCTAAAGCTTTGCGCTCGACGCGGCCTCTGGCTCGTCGTCGACGATCGTGTCGGCGACACCGTGTTCGGAGGCCTCACCAACGCCTTGCGACTCGCCCGCGTTGGCGAGCGGCAGATAGGCGGTGAACGTCGATCCTGATCCGTATTCGCTTTCGACCGCTAGTCGGCCGCCGTGGAGTTCGATCATCTGCTTGGCGATTGCGAGCCCCAGCCCGGTGCCAGGAACCTGCTGGGTCGTGCTCGAACGGAAGAACGGCTCAGCGATCTTCGGCAGCTCGTCCTTCGGGATTCCCGAGCCCCAATCGACAACCGAGACGACGACTTGGCGACTGATCTTGAAGGCGCGGACCACGATCGCCTGCTTGTCGGGGCTGTACTTGATCGCGTTGCCGATCAGGTTGCCGAAGGCTTGTTTGAGACGCAGCGGATCGCCAGAGACGATCAGATCGCCGGTGTCTACGAGCACTAGGTCGACTTGCTTTTCGATCGCAATCGGTCGCATCTCCGCTTTCAGCTCGCGCAGCAAGCTACGGATGTCGACCGGCTCGGGCTGCAGCGAGATGCGGCCGCTCTGGATGCGCGACAGCGTCAGCAGGTCGTTGATCAGATCATCTAGCTGGCGGGCGTTACGTTCAGCGATCCGCACGTAATGCATCTGGTCGGTCTTCAACTCGCCCGCTTCTCCGCCGGAGAGCAGTTCCAGGTAACCGCGCAGCGAAGTGATCGGCGTGCGCAGTTCATGAGACACCGAGGAGACGAAACGGCTGCGAGCCGCCGACATGTCGTGCAGCTGCTGCACATGCTGCTCAACCTCGTCGGCCATCTGATTGAAAGCATTGCCAGCCAGCGCGATCTCGTTGACGCCACGCGGCTCAACGCGCGCCGAGAGATCTCCGTGGCCCAATCGGCGCGAAGCCATCGCCAACTCGTCAAGCGGATACATCATCTGCTTGCGGATCCATAAAAGCACGCCGATCCCGGAGCCGAGAATCAGCAGGCCGGAGAGCCCCACCAACGCGACGTTATAAACCTGACTATTGGTCACCGCATCCTCGGCGGCTCCCTGCTTTGCTAGCAGTCCGTCCTGCAGCTTGGTGCCCTCGTCACTAATCGTGGCGATCAGCCGAACGACGTCCTCGTTGGAAAGCATCTCGTCGGCCGCCGCGCGGTCGTCGGCGCGCACTAGCTTTACGGCCTCGTCGCCGGTGGTCTCGAGGTAGTTCGTAATCGCGCTGACGTAGCCGTTGATCCGGAACTGCGTTGCGGCGTCTAGGTCGTGGCCGAGTTGCCCGGCGATCACGATGATCTGACCACGCGCGTTGGTGTACGGGCCGAGCTTGAAGGCGTCGCCGGTATCGACGTACTGACGCAGAGCGAGTCGGGCGCGATCGAACTCGACCTGGACCCCGCGTAGCAACAGAACGTCGGCCGAGCGGTCCTTCAATGTCTCGGACTTCTCGACGGTTTTGACGGCGCCCCAGATGCCAACCGCCAATACGACAAGAATCACGCTCACCTGGGCGATCAGGCTCGCGCGCAACAAGCGCCTGAAACTCAACGGCGGTTTTTTTCTTTTGCCCATAAACCCGTGGCCTGCGATCAGACTTATTGTTACATTTCGCCTATCGGCAGGTGGCGCCTGTATTTTGTCCCCGCCGTCCACTTATGAGCGTCCACTTATGAGCATCCATTTATGAGCATCGGAAGCGGCGGACAGAGACCGGCAGGCACCGACCCGGTGAAACCGCTGGTGATCGTCGCCGACGACAACGACGACATCCGCGATCTCCTCTCGGCTCGGCTCGGTACCCGTGGCTTCCGCGTGATCGGTGCCGCAGACGGCAGAGAAGCGCTCGACGCTATCCACGAACATCACCCGGACATCGCGATCCTCGACTGGGTGATGCCGATAATCCAAGGGCACGAACTCTGCGTCAAGCTGAGAACTGACCCGCGAACCACGAACATCCCGATCGTGATGCTGACTGCGCGCGGCGAAGAAGAAGACCGCCTGCTCGGCCTCGACCTCGGGGCCGATGCCTACATAGTTAAGCCGTTCGACATCGATGAGCTCGAGTCAACCCTGAAGATGCTCGTCGAGCGCAGCACGCACAAAAAACCGCCAAGCGGCCCGACTTTCACTTAAAAGCCGAGCGTCTAGACAGTGGCCGCGAGCAGACGCTCGACGGCGGCCAAGTCGGTTGCGGTGGTGACCTTTGGATTGACTGCGGTCCACGGGAGTATTTTTACGCGCCCGCCTGCGGCTTCGATCAGAGAAGCGTCGTCCGTCGCGGCAGCAATCAGGGCGTCGTCAACCGGGGCGATCTGCGGATCCAGGCCGAGCACGCGTCCCAACGCACGGCCGTCGAACGCCTGGGGTGTCTGAACCGCCCAGAGCCGCGAGCGATCCGGCGTGGACTCGACCAGATGCTCGTCGTCGGCAAGCTTGATCGTGTCGACGACCTGCGCTGCCGGCACTACGGCGTCGACGTCCGCATCAGAGACTTGACTGACGCACGCGTCGATCAGCACCGGCGAGACGAGTGGGCGCGCCGCGTCGTGCACCAGCACCGCCGACGGCCAAGCGCCTGCAGCGTCGGTAAGTGCGGCGGAGTAAGCGGCTCGCACAGAGTGCGACCGACTCGGGCCGCCCCGCGTGACCAAGACCTCCAGTCCGGCGGTTCGCAACGGCGCTATCGCGTCCTCGAAGTCGTCACGCGCCGACTCGACGATCGCCACTGCGACACGCTCGATTGTCTCCGACTCCAAGAAGGCCTCGAGACACCAGGTCAGCAGCGACTTGCCAGCACATTCGACAAGCGCCTTGGGACCCCCCGCCCCAAGGCGCTCGCCCGAACCACCCGCCGCGATCAGGGCAAGCGGCGCCGATGCGGTTCGAGCGCTCGACATTCCATCTCCGCCCGAAACGCGGTTACGCGACGACCGCTGCGTCCTCGCGTACCTCGAGCAGCGAGTCGACGTGTGCCTCGGCGTCCTCTTCGGACATGTCGAGCGCGTACATGAACTCGCTGGCGAGGATCCGCTTTGCGCGGACGAACATCTGCTTTTCGCCAGACGAGAGACCCTTCTCGGCCTCCAGCGCGGCGAGGTTGCGAATCACCTCGGCCAGCTCAAAGATGTCGCCGGTGCGAATCTTCTCACGATTGTGCTTGAAACGACGGTTCCAGTTGCCCGGCATCTCGGACACGCCATCCTGCAGCACGCTGACGACCTTTTTGACGGTGGCGTGGTCGATCACACGACGCAGGCCAGCGACGCCGGTGTTCTCGCACGGAACCATCACGGTCATGTCGTTGTGCAGGATCTGAATTGTCAGGTACTCGCGCTTCTCGCCAAGCAGGATCTTCTTTTCTTTTTTGAGCACTTTCCCAGCACCGTGGTGCGGGTAGACGACCTTGTCGCCGACCTTGAACTTCATCGGCGGGGCCTTCGGCTCCAAATCCAGGTCGTCTAGGTCCATATCGATTACGTCTGCGTCGGAAATAACCATCCCCTCCTCTGGGGCAGTCGAACTCGCGTCGGGCAGGCTTAGGCCTGCATGTAGCGGTCGACCATGTTGATCTCTTGAAGGCGCTTAAGGCCCTCTCGAATGTCTTTGGCACGCGATTCGCCGACTCCCTCGACAGCTTCGATGTCGGAGTCGTCAGCGGATAAAAGTTCGTCGAGACCGCCAAACGCGTTGACGATGTCCTGCACGACCATCTTCGGCAGTCGCGGAATGCGCGACAGGATCCGGTAGCCACGGGGCGCAACGGCGTGGTCGATCGTGTTCATCTTGCGGTCGTAACCGAGCAGCTCGGCGAGACGCCCGAAGTCCAGCAAGTCCTGGTGGCCCATGCGTGAAAGCTGGTCGACGACCTGGGCGTACATCTCGTCGGTGTCAGTGCCGACGTAGTCACGCGCGAGTCCGAACTTCTCGGCGGCGACGCCGATCATCGTCTCTTCGAGCTGCATCTCGATCAGCCGGCCTTCGGAGCCGAGTTCGACGATGTAACGCTCGACCTCGACGCTCATGCGCGTAATCAGCTCGGCGCGTTGCAGCACCGTCAGTACGTCGTGCATGTAGGCACGGCCTTCGAACTCGAGAAGGGTCAGGCGGGCCGATACCTGGTCGAGGCGACGGCGGTACTTGTCGAGCGTCGCGAGGGCCTGGTTGGCTTTGGCGAGAACCTCAGGAATGTCGACCATCACGTACTTGTTGGCGTCGACGTACAGACTGACCACCTCGCGGCGGGCGGAGATCGCCAGCACAATCGCGTCGGACTGCTTGGCGACACGTTCGGCCGTGCGGTGGCGCGTTCCGGTCTCGACCGAATGGATCGTCGGGTCGGGCATCAATTGGACGTTCGCCCACGCAATCTTGCCGGCGTTGGCGCTGAGAATGATCGCGCCGTCCATTTTGGCTAGCTGGTAAAGCATCGCCGGCTGGTAATCGAGGTCTAGCTTGATGCCCCCGGAGAACATGAACGCGAGCTCTTCAGGTTCGCCAATAATCAGCAACGCGCCCGTGCCACCCTGTAGGACGTCGTCGATGCCTTCACGGATGAAAGTGCCTGGAGCGACCATCTCAAGAGCCCTGAGCAGTTTGGGCTCGAGTCGCGTGTGAAGCTCGTTCGAATCCTCTACAACACGCTGCACCATCCTCTGGATTGTAGGTGATCGCACAAAAACCCTTAGATGAGTGACCGGGACGGTACTTTTTTCGCCCGATGCCGAGCCGGCTCTAAACGCTCAGGTCGGGATGTACCCAGACCGTTGGACCGTTATGTAACGGCCGGTACCTGGAACGCTGATGACTGCGATCAGCCGGATACATCGACTGGAAGCGCGTCGAGCACCCAGCGCGACTGAGTGGTCGGATAGGCACCCTCGAGCCAGGCGTTGACGACATGAGGCCAGACGCGATAGAGCGCGGCGTCGTAAAGCTCACCGCTGGGCGACAGCTCCTGTTCGGTCATCACGTACTTCGCCATGTACTGACGCAGCACGGAGTGCGCCGGCTCTGACTCGAAAACCTTCTCCCAGCTCTCGACTAGCTCGACCGAGCCGTCGATGATCACAACGTCGTCGGCGCTCTCTACATGCAGTACGCACCGTGGGTCGGCGGCAAGGTTGCGGCCCTTGACCGACGAGCGGCCCGTGCTGAACCAGATCGTATGATCGTGGTACACACCCCACACCGGCCGGGCGTGCGGTGCGCCATTCAGCTTGGTCGTGACCAACCAATAGCTGCCGCTGGTGATCAGCTTGCGTTCAACCCACGACCAGTCGAGCGGCTGGCTGTGTAGCCCCGCCGAGAAACTCTCTGTCTCGCCATCCTTGACACCCTCTGCCTTGACGTGCTCTGCCATCGCGTTGCCAGGGTAGAGAAGGTCTGACGGCAATGCAAGAGGCCCTGTGCAAGCCCGATCTAAGAGCGCCTAAGCAGGAGCGACGTGCATAAATGCCTGGGCTAGTGCCTGTTTGAGGCCCTTCGCCCCGCCTGATCGGTCGCGCTCCGCCGGCAGGATCACTTGGCGCAACCCGAACTTGGCCGCCTCGTCGGTGCGGCGGTCGGCGTGCGGGACACTGCGTAATTCACCGGTCAAACCGATCTCGCCGAAGCAGGCAAGCGGCACGTCGCCCTCCGACAGCGCCTGACCGCGCGCCGCCGAAGCCACCGCCAAGGCAATTGCCAGATCTGCAGCCGGCTCGTCGATCCGCACCCCGCCCGCGACGTTGACGAAAACATCATGAGATCCGAGGTTGACCCTCGCGTGGCGCGAGAGCACGGCGAGCACAAGGGCGAGCCGGTTGCGATCGATGCCGTTGACAACACGGCGGGCCGGCACTATGTCCGTCGGTGCCACCAGCGCCTGGATCTCGACCAGCAGTGGACGCGTACCCTCCATCGCGCAGAGCACGACGGAACCCGGATTGTTCGTCGCCTCGCCGACAAAACGCGCGGAGGCGTCGGCGATCTCCACCAGTCCACCGGACGACATCTCGAAAACCCCGACCTCGTTGGTAGAACCGAAGCGGTTCTTGGCGGCACGCAGCGTACGGTAGCTCCGCTCTCGCTCGCCTTCAAACTGGAGGACACAGTCGACCAAGTGTTCGAGCACGCGCGGCCCGGCGAGCGAACCCTCTTTTGTGACGTGGCCGACGAGCAGCATCGCGATCTGGCGCGTCTTGGCCAGTTGCATCAGCCTCGCCGCGACCTCGCGCACCTGCCCGACAGAGCCCGGTGCCCCGGTCAGATCAGGGCAATACAAAGTCTGGACGCTGTCGATAACAACGACGTCGGGTGAATGCCTGTCGATCGTCGCCAGCACCGAATCAAGATCGGTCTCGGCGAGCACCGGGACTCGTAGCGCGTGCGACCCAAGTCGATCGTGACGCATGCGGATCTGCTCGGGTGATTCTTCGCCGGAGACGTAGAGCACTTCGCGACCGGCCGCAACGAGTTTGCCGAGCGCGTCGCCGGTCAAGGTCGACTTGCCGATTCCGGGCGAGCCGCCGATCAGAACCAGTGAGCCCGGGACGATGCCGAAGCCCCCTGGGCCCCCACCCAACACTCGATCGAACTCGCCGATCCCGGTGCCTATGCGCTGGACCCGCGAGGCTCGAACATCATCGAGCATGATCGGCTCGACGACCTCGGTCGGCGGGCCACCGCCTGCCAGGCCAGTTGTCGTGCCCGCCGCGCCGCCCGCGTTCCGGCGCTTACCGATCCGTTCGACCGGTTTCTCTTCGATCAGCGTGTTCCATTCGCCGCAGCCCGGGCACCGGCCGTGCCACTTGGCTTCGACCGTCCCACACTCGGTGCACGCGAAAAACACGCCCTTTGGTTTATTGACTTGCTTGGCGATCTCCAGAACATACGTTCGCCTGTGGACGGAAGCCAATCCGAGTTGAGTTTGGTGTCCAATACTGCCCGGCGATGTTTGTACCGGGGTCCAAGTACGGTCGGCTTGGAGAGTTCTAATTTCGATGCGAGCGGTCAGCGATGGGGATTGGGTCAGCGATCCAGTGTTCTCGGCCTCCGGTTCGCAGATCCTCACAGTGCCCGCTCCCCCTCATCCGCCACGGTCGCCTCGATGCCGTGGCGGATGGGCCGGGCGCTCAAAAGACCCTCCTTCGCGCGGTGACACTCGGATTTGTTACTTCCTCGTAACCGGATCGTCACCGTCCAGACAAAGGCAAGCAGACGTGCCGAGTTTTCGAGAATTTCTGAGCGTTGCCCTTGCCAGCCGCCGATTTAGTCGTTATTATCGATATCAACAGACGTCGGGCGCTCAAAAGAATTGAAAATTGAGTAGCCCGTTCGACTGGGTCCCGGCCGCTCTCGGTAGTTGCGGCGGGCCATACAACTGAATTCAAACGCGACCTCGCGAGTTGACCGGATCTCGGCGATCTGATTTGACACGCGCATCCTCGGCATCTCGGGGTCACGACGACTGTTTCAGAGATCGGAGTCTCGCGATGGCATTTCTCGGCAACGACACCAGCACAATCGCCAATGGCGCAACAGATAGCGATACGTATTCCAGCGGCGACCAGAACAGTGGCGAGGCCGGTGTGGTCGAGGCCGGTGTGGTCACTGCCCCACGCGGCGTCAACTCGGCGCCGTTGACGCGCAACCCAGAGATCGAACGTATCCGCAAGCGTCTCGAAGAGCGGTCGCGCCAGCGCGGCGACCATTCCGGCGCTCGTCGCCGTGCAGCCGACAATCCCCGCGTCAGCGTGGTCATCCCGGCGCGTAACGAGGCACCGAACCTGCCGATCGTCTTCAAGAACATTCCCGAAGACGTCTACGAAATCGTGCTTGTCGACGGAGACTCGACCGACGGCACCGCCGACGTCGCGCTCTCATTGCGCGACAACGTCCGTGTGGTCGGCCAAGACCGTCCGGGCAAGGGCAACGCTTTGATCTGTGGTTTTAACGCCTGCCGCGGCGACGTGATCGTGATGATCGACGCTGACGGTTCGATGGACGCAGCCGAGATCCCGCTTTACGTCGAGGCACTGACCGGCGGCGCAGACTTCGTCAAGGGCTCGCGCTACATGCCTGGCGCCGGATCCGAAGACATCACCAAGATTCGCAGTGCGGGCAACCACACGCTGCGACTGATGGTCAATACGCTGTTCGGTACCCGCTACTCGGACCTTTGTTACGGATACAGCGCGTTTTGGCGCTGGACGCTCCCCCACCTCGACCTGGACTGCGACGGCTTCGAGATCGAGACGATGATGAACATCCGCGCGCACACCGCCGGGCTGCGTGTCGCTGAGGTCCCGACCTGGGAGTACGACCGCATTCACGGTGAGAGCAACCTCAACGCCGTGCGCGACGGCCTGCGCATTCTGCGCACGATCGTCACCGAACGGCTCACCCCACCCAGCCGGCGTCGTAGTCGCGCGGCGCTAGACGCCGCACCGGCCACCAACTAAGCGACCTCCGACCAGCCCCAGCGAGCCGGTTGCAGCGCCGCGTTCGCGGCTGGCCACAACCGCCAAACCTGAATACAGTTCAACGGATGAACGCCCCAGCATCGCAAGCGAGCGAGCACATCCCCGTGCTGCTCTATCACTCGATCGCCGCCGAGCCGGCAGAGTCGATCGCGCCGTTCTCGCTCGATCCGGATGAGTTTGCGCGGCACCTCGACGCGATCGAGTCAAGCGGCAGGCGCGCCGTCGATTTCTCGGAGCTCGCTCGACTGCTTGGCGATGGCGACGATCTGTCCAACCTGGTCTGCGTGACGTTTGATGACGGCTGGCGTGACAACATCGCCGCATGTGCGGCGATGTCGGCGCGCTCGTTGCCCGCGACGGTTTACGTAACTAGTGATTTTCTCGGGCGTGACGGCATGCTCAGTGAAACGGAGTTGCTTGAACTGGCGGCGATCGCCGGCACCGAGATCGGCGCACACAGCGTCGGCCATCCGCGTCTCGACGAGATTCCACGCGAGTCGATGATCGCCGAGATCACACAGAGCAAGCAACGGCTCGAAGCGACCCTCGACCGGGAGGTCGCGAGCTTCGCCTATCCGCACGGTGCCTATGATGCACATGTGCGCAAAGCTGTGATCGATGCTGGGTTCAGCTCTGCGGCGGCCGTCAAGAACGCTCTTTCTCACCCGAGCGACGACCGCTTCGGCGTTGCACGCTGGACGGTCATGCGTCACCATGACGCAGCCGAGATCGAAGCCGTCCTCGCGGGACGGGGTGCACCGATCGCATGGCCAGGACAACGGCTGCGGACGCGCGGGTATCGCGCCGTGCGGCGTCTAAGGCACCGCCTCGCGGCGCGGCGCGAAGGAACTCCGGCGTGACAACCTTTGACTTCGATGCCCCGATCGCGGTGCGCAGCGTCGCCATCGACCAGCCACTGGCTGACCTCGCGCTGCCGGCGTCGGAAGGCGGCGCAACCTACAACGGTGTCTATGCACTAGCGACGCGCGACGGGCGACCGGTCGGAACGTTTGCGGTTGCCGCCGACGGCGGCGTGGTCACGGCCCCGGCGATCGCGACGGCGATCGACCAGATGGAGGCCGGCGAGCGCGCCACAGGTTTGCCCACCGCGAACCCTACAGGCGAAAGAAAGCCGCTCGACGACGATACTCCGTTGGTCACAGTTGTGGTTTGCACTGTCAACGGTGGTGCGTCGGCATCCCGGACAATCGACGCGGTACTGGCGGGCACACATCAAAACGTCGAAGTCGTGCTGGTCAACAACAGGCCGGTCACTACCAGCGTCAATGAGCTGCTCGATCAGCGCTACGCCAGCGAACCACGCGTCGGGACCGTCGACGAGGATCGGCCCGGGCTTTCGTACGCACGCAACGCCGGGCTGGCGGCGGCTACCGGCTCGCTGATTGCTTTTACCGACGACGATGTCGTGCCCGATGTCTGCTGGCTCGAGCGCGCGGTTCTCGCGTTCATCGAGCGACCGGCTGCCGCCTGTGTGACCGGGCTGATCGTTCCCCTGAAGCTCGAGACCAGTGCGCAGGTTCTGCTGGAGCGTTTCGCCGGCTACTCCAAGGGCTTCCAGCGACAGGTATTCAGTCTCTGCGATTTCGAGGATGACCCGCTGTTCCCTTACGCCGCAGGACGCTTCGGCAGTGGGGCGAACATCGTGTTGCGCCGCTCCGCGGCCGAGGCGCTCGGCGGGTTCGACAACGTGCTGGGAACGGGCACTCCGGCGCGCGGGGGTGAGGACTTGGACCTCTTCATCCGCGTCCTGATCAGCGGGCTGGAGCTCGTGTATGAACCATCGGCGATGATCTGGCACGAGCATCCAGACACGATCGAGCACATCGAGCGTGAAGTGCAGCACTACGGGTCGGGACTGTCTGCCGCGATCGTCAAGCAGTTGGTTTGCGGACCGCGGCGCAGACGCCTGCTGCGTGGTTTTGCCGCCGGAGTCCGGTACGGGTTGAGCCCCGGTTCGCCGAAGAATGCTCGCAAGGGCGACCGCTATCCCCTGCGCCTTACGATCGCCGAACTGATCGGTGTCGCTTACGGCCCGATCGGCTACGCACGCAGCCGTTGGCGCGACGCGCGCTTCACGGCGCTGCGCAAAGGCAAACGCGGCCTGCTTATCGGAGTACTTGTCTCAGCCGGACTATTCAGTGGCGACGCGACCGAAGCGGCGCGCGCCAGCGCGTCAAGCGGCACCGGTGCCCGCGCGGTGATGGGCTCAGCTAGCCCGGCCGGCGAGCCTCCGCACGTCGATTTTGAACCGATCTGGGTGCAGGGTGTCGAGATCTCCGAGCCGATTTCGAGGCTGATCGCCGATCAGCGTGCGGACGGACTCGCTTACGGCAGTGCGCGCGTGCTGGTGCGTTTGCACTCGATCCCACTTGGATTCGCGGTCGTCGAGCTGACCGACGGCAGCGCCGAACCGACCGTCGTCGCCGACGCGATTGACGCTCAGCTCGGTGACGAGATCGCCGAGCACCTCCGCCGCGATTCACTGCCGCCCGCACCGCTGACGGCCGCGGGGCTCACCGCGACCGCCGAACCACTTGCCGGGAAAAGCCCCGTTCCGACTTGCGGCGCTGCGGGTGAGTTCGCCGACCAAGCGCCGTTTGCCACTGTGGTGATCTGCAGCTGCAATCGCCCTGATTCACTTGCGCGGGCGCTGCACAGCGTCTTAGCGCTCGACTATCCAGACTTCGAGATCGTCGTCGTCGACAATCTGCCCCGCGAACCCGGCACGCGCGAGGCGGTCGAAGCACTTGGCAGTCCGAGGATCGCCTACGTCGCGGAGCCGCTGCCCGGCCTCTCTCGCGCCCGCAACCGTGGATTCTCGGTCGCCCGGGGCGATTTGATCGCATTCACCGATGACGATGTCGTCGTCGATGCGCAGTGGCTCGCTGCACTCGCGAGGGCTTTCACTCACGACAAGCAGGTCGGCATGGTCACCGGTCTCGTGCCTACCGCCGAGCTGCGAACCGAAGCGCAACAGTTTTTTGATCAGACCGTCACGTGGTCGGCCTGGATGGATCGTCGAGTATTCGATCGCAACGGCGGCCGCGGCGACGGCCCGTTCTACCCCTACCGCGCCGGGCGTTTCGGCACCGGAGCGAACTTCGCCATCTCACGTGAAGCCGCGCGTCAGATCGGTCCGTTCGACGAGGCCCTTGGCGCAGGATCGCCCGCCGGAGGTGGCGAGGACCTCGACTACTTTCTGCGCGTCATCGATCACGGCTGGAGGATCGCGGTCGAACCGGCCGCGATCACCTGGCATTACCACCGTGTGACGGCGGACGCGTTAGAGAAACAGCTCTACACCTACGGAACCGGCGCGATGGCCTACGGCTTCAAGCACGCGCTCGTGCCGCGACACGCCGCCAGGCTCGGAGTGCTTGTCACGCGAGAGCTGATGCGAGGACTCAAGCACGGCCGCACCCCAGCGGGGCCGAACCGCGGCAAGCCATATGATCCCGTGCTCACGCGTATCGAGCGCAAGGGTCGCCTAGCCGGACCTTGGCTCTACGTAAAAGGACGATTCCTTAGCCGCAGCTGGCCCCCGCTGAAGATCACTTGAATGCCCTACGTTCGATAACCGCTGCCGCGCGCGAAGATCGCCGGCTGCGGACGCATCTGGCGCTGATCGCGCTAACCGGCTTTACCTTCCTGCTGGCGCTGATCGGTATTGAAGGATCGGGTCGCCAGCTCTTCGCCTTGATCGCGATGACGCTTGTGCCGGGCTTTGCCGTCTTGTCGCGCCTCAAGGACGTCGGCCCGTTGATGAAGCTCGGCGTCGCCGCCGCGATCAGCCTGACCGTTTTCACCCTGGGTACGTGGGTGCTGATCGAGGTCTCGCTGTTCGAACTGCTGATGCCCTTCGTGATCGCCGTGTTTTCGGTGTCTGTATGGATCCTCTGGCAGCCGATCGCAGTTGCGGCCAGGCGACTCCGCAAACAGAGGTTCGCCGAGGCGCGGGCGAATGCGTTCGTGCCACCGCAGATCGATCTCTCCAAATGGGTCGCCGAACATCGATCCGAACTGCTTGCTTCGCTGCCGATCGTGATCGGACTGTTGCTTTGGCTCGTCTCGTTGCCGGGGATCGACACGCAGAAGCTCGATGACTACGGGCTGCCGGCGATCCTTCCGTTCAGCTGGAAACTCGGCCTCGGGATGATCATTACCGGCGCCACGCTTTACGCGATGTCAGCGCGGCCGAATCGCTGGCTGCTCGGTGCCTACGTCGTAGCGGCGATCACCGTGATCTACGCGACTGTTCCGCTGATCGCTGACGCGCCGCATTACCCGGCCTCTTACAAGCACATCGGTGTGATCCGACTGTTTCTGCAAGAGGGGCACCTCTACCCCGACGTCGACATCTACAACCGTTGGCCGGGCTTCTTCTCGATGGCTGCCGGATTCGTGCGGCTCGGCGGGATCGAAGACGAGATTGGTTACGTCGGCTGGTCGGAACTCTTTTTCGCGCTGCTGCAGGCGACGCTCGTCGCGGCGATCGCGCTGCGCGAAACGCGTAAGGCCGGGGTCGCGGGCCTGGCGGCACTGATCTTCGTTTTCGTCAACTGGATCGGACAGGGCTACTTTTCGCCGCAGGCTCTCGCCTTCACGCTTGCGCTGGCCGCACTGGCGATCGCGCTCGGCCAACTCAGCGACAGCGGCAACCCGATCGGCAGACTGGCAACACGCGTCGTCGACGTTGTCGCTCGCACCGGCCAGTCCCGGCGGCACGCGAAGCGCGAGGCCGAATGGAGTCAGCGCACGGCAGTCGGGCTGCTGCTGGCGATCGACGCCGCGATCATCGTCAGTCATCAGCTGACCCCCTATGCGCTGGCGCTGCAACTCGGGCTGCTGGTGGTCTGCGGCTTCATCAAGCCACGATGGCTGTTGATTCCCCTGGGCGCACTGCCGCTGATGTTCCTGTTGCCACACCTCGGTTGGATCAACGATCACTTCGGCGTATTCACTTCGCTCGACCCGTTCAACAATGCTCAGGTCAACGATCCGATCAAAGTCGAGTGCGCCGGCTGCGATTTCGTCGGCTCGCGCGCCACAATGTCCAGCGCATTCGCGTGGTTAGGCGGCCTGGTGTCGATCATCGTGCTCGCCCGCCGCTCAGAGTCATTCCGTGCGCCGGTCTTTGGCCTCATAATGCTCGGACCGTTCCTGTTTCTCGCCGGCCAAAACTATGGCGGCGAAGCGCCGCTGCGAGTAGTGATGTTCTCGTCGCCGTTCTCGGCCTGTCTGATGGCGGCCGCGATCGGCACCTTCTCTCCGATTTGGCGCCGAGTGCTGGCAGTCGCGACGACGCTGTTTCTGGCGATGTGTTTCGCCTGGGCCTATTACGGCGGCGAAGCCTTTCACGAGATCAGCGCGCGCGACGTCACGGCAAGTGAATACTTCTTCAAGAACGGCGATAAGGGCGACGTGCTGGTCGCCTACGCCCCGCCGTTCCCGGACCTAATCGGGGCCGATTACCCTGACTTCGCCCACCTCAACGGCGGCGGCCCGGTCGTGCTGTTCGACCGTCCCGGCGAGCAGGCCGGTCGCATCAGCGGCACTCGCGAGAGTGTCGACTTCGTAGTCGGGCAGATCCAGCTTTGGGCGCGCGACGGTTACGTCGTCTTTTCGCCAAACATGACCCGCTTCAATGCAATCAACAAGCTCGCGACACCGGCCGAGACCGCCGCACTACAGAAGGCGATGGTCGAGACCGGACGCTTCAAGCTCTGGTACGAAGACGGTCCGACGAAGATTTACGACTTCGTCAAGTAGCGAACCGCCGCGACCTACGGCTCGCGGCCTCAGGCTCAAAGTGGCGGCGCATCTCCCAGCGGGTCGACGACATCTCTCGCCCGTATGCCCGGATTGCGTATGAACTTGATCGTGTCGGGCAGGGCCAACAGCGCCAGCACACCATGCGTGATCAACCAGCCGACCGCGATTCCGTCGATTCCGTGATCTGGCGCGAGCAGCGCCGCCAGCGCGACAACGCCAAACGTGTTGGCTGCCTGAACGGCCATCAGACGCACCCCGTGGCCCTGCAGCCGCATCGCGGCCTGGTACAACAGCACGACGGCGCGAAGGCCGCAGGAGAGCGCCAGCAGCCGCAGCGCGGTTGTGGCATTGTCGCCGTACTCCGACGGGAACGGCAGCAGTACCAGGGGCGCTGCGACGACAATCGCCAGCGACACAGGAATCTGGAACTTGAGCAGGCGATTGACAGCCATCGCCGTCAGTTCGCCGATCCGCGCGGGATCGCGAGCGCCCTCCGTGGTCAGCGCGACGGTGACCGCGTAATACATCAAGTCGAGCGCCGCAATCACCATGAAGGCGATCGAAAAGTACGCGGTCTCGGTCGCGTCGAGCAGCGTGATCACAACCAACGGCATCGCGACGACGACGACCTCACCGATCGCCGAGCCGATGAAATCGAGCCCGACGAACGTCACCAGGCGTCGCCAGCCGAACACGTCGACAACGCCACCGGCTCCCGCCTGGGCGGCTTGCGCCTCGGGGACCGCCTTACGGAAGATGAACATGTTGGTGACCGGCAGAATCAGCAGTGCCGGGATCACCCACGCCACGTAGACGC
The DNA here is from genome assembly GCA_049274915.1 of Solirubrobacterales bacterium. Taxonomy (GTDB): domain Bacteria; phylum Actinomycetota; class Thermoleophilia; order Solirubrobacterales; family JACPNS01; genus JACPNS01. Next base: position 3,825 of record JBASTN010000041.1, on the reverse strand, counting down.
CGTGTTCTTTAGCTACGACGTAGAACGCCGGTAGCGCGAGGATCTTCGCGATGCTGAACGCGGCGTTACCGGGAACCATCCACTCGGCCTTGCCGAGCGCCACAAATGCGGCGTCGCGCATCACCCAGAGCGTCCACATCGCGCACGTCGCGGCGAATCCGAGCGCCCAGAGCAGGCTGTTGCTGAGGAATTCGAGATCTTCGCTGAACTCGACGGCGAAGAATGAAAAGGCGAATCCGACGGTGAAGCTCGCGGACGCCGAGATCGCGTACGCCTGAATCACCCGTTTGCCGACATCCTCGCGAACCTGCGGCAGGAAACGCATCAGCACGTTGTTGAGATTAAGCAGGCAGACCGTCGCGATCAGCATCATCGCCGAGACCAGAGCGTTGTCTCGACCGACGATCTCCGGGTCATAGATCAGCGCAGCGACCACCCAAAAGCCAAAGCCAAGCACCGAGGTCAACAACGTGCTGACGATCACCGCTAGCGCGGTTCGGTTGAGCGGCTCGGCGAGATGCTCGCGTACGCGCCGGATCGCGCCGCCGATCATCGGCTCAGACCCGCACTTTGCTGACGCGGCCACGGGCATATCCGAAACTCGTGGTCAGCAGACCGGCGACGATCGACGCGGCGCGGCCGATACCGGCCCCACGCCCGCGGAACGCGTCGCCGATTCCACGCAACACGCCCAGCGGCAGTATCTTCGTGCTGTATGACCGCTCGCTGGAGAGGCCGTCGCCGGCGCCGGCGAGTCGCACGACGTGCGCCTTGCTGATGCCCTCCATGTAACAACGCGTTCGGAAGTAGCTCCAGGTAGCGCGTTCGGCGGTGACCTTGTGATCGACGGTCGCGGCGGGGTCGTAGACGATTCGCCCTCCGGTCTCGGCAAGCGCGCGAATGCACAGCTCGGTTTCTTCACAGCCGACCGGCTTCTTACCGACCCGCCCGACTTCAGTACTGAACACGCCGACGCGCTCGAACACATCGCGGCGCAGAGACATGTTTGCGCCGATCATGTTGCGGACGTCAGCGATCTGTTGCGGCATCCCGACGTAGCTGCATCCGACCACCCAGTCGAACTCCCGTGGGAACCACCCGGGCCGCTGGGTCGCCCACCGCGGGTTGACCTGGCCACCCGCCCCGATTACCGAAGGGTCCTCGTAGTGCGCGACGATCCGCCCGGCCCATTCCGGCGAAGCCTCGGCGTCGTCATCGAGGAAGGCGACGATATCGGTGTCGATCGCCTCGATCCCGGAGTTTCGTGCCCCTGAGAGCCCTTGCTTATGCCGGTTCTCGACGAAAGTGACGCCGCCACCGAAACGTTCGCCAATCACCGCTAACAGCTGCTCGTTGTGGTCGATCACGACCACGATCTGGTCGAGCTCGCGTGTTTGCGCACGCAGCGACTCGATCGCCGCGACGAGATCGTCGAGACGCTCGAGCGTGTACGCGCAGACAATCGCGCCGAAGGTCAAAGCCGGCACGGCGAGGACGTCAAGACTGCTTGGCTGAAGCGGCTTCGGCGGGTTCGCCGGCCGAGCCATTGGTCTTGCCTGTGGTCTTGCCTACGGTGTCACCAGAAGGCACGGTGTCACCAGAAGACTCTGAGGAGTTCGCCTTCGCGGTGGGCTTTGCGGCCGCGTCATCTATCGCGCCAGTATCGCCTGACCCGTTCTTGGCGGCCGCGTCGGACTTGGCTACGTCGTCGGCCGAAGCGTCGGCCGGGGCAGGCTCAGACTTCTTCTGCGGAATGATCTTCGCCGGGATACCGACGGCGATGTGGTCCGCCGGAACGCTTTTCATAACCACCGAGTTGGCGCCGACCACGGCGTTGTCGCCGATCGTGATGTCGCCGAGGAGCTTGCAGCCGGTGCCGAGGGTGACGTCGTTCCCGACGATCGGCGCTTCAACGCGCCAGTCTCCGCTGAGCATGCCGAGCACAACGTCAGAGTGCACGCACACCCGCTCTCCGAGTTTCGAGCAGGGCGAAATGACCAGGCCGTTGGGGTGGTAGACACGGAACCCGCTACCGATATCGGACTGTCCGGGAATCTGCGCGCCGGTCAGGAATTCCGTCCAGCGATCGAGAATGCGTGAAGGGGTCAGGAACGCCGGGCCCCAGAGGTAGACCACACGAGCGATGCGATGCCAGAAAACGGCGCTGACACCGGGGTTAATCACAAGCAGGCCGAAGACCTTCCAATAGAACCGTATTCCGCCGCCGACCTGTTGGTCGTTCTCGATGAACCAGTACTCCATGTCTTGTCTGAATAGCTTCATTGTTTTCTACCTTAGTGGGGGATTTTGCAACTGTCGAGTACCGCAGGGGCGGTAATGAGAACTCTTTCGCAGCCTACCGCTCCGACTCGATATCGAGCTTGCCGCCTACGAAGACGTTGCCGCTGAGCTTCGGGCTGAAATCGGCGAAGCCGCCGGTGCCGTTGACGTCGAAGCGATTATTCATGATCGTCGCGATCTCTGGGGTGCAGCCGCTCGAACAAACGAAGCCGTGGCTGTTGCGACCGGTCATCTTCAGCTTGTTAAACGCGAAGATCGTGTTGAGAACCGGTCCGAACGAGGTATCCGCCGCGCCGCGCGTGATCAGTCCGTACTGGTTGGCCTTCTTGGTCTCGATGCGGTTACGCGAAATCGTGTTGTTGGCGGTACCCGCCTTACCTAGCTCGACGAAGGTGTGGTTGCGGAATGCCTTGTTGTGGTGGATTCGGCTGTCCGTCGCGCCGTAGAGCTCGACCGCCGATCCGTCGCGCTTGAAGTCGTAGCTGAACGCGTCGTGCCCGACGATCGTGTTGTACGCAACCTCTGCTCCGACGCCGTGCAGCAGCACGCCAAAGGCACCCGCATCGTCGGTAGTCGGCTGCGGTGTGTTGGCGAACATGATGTTGTTGCGCGCGATGTAGTTGCGCGAAATCAGCGCAAACTTGGACGACTCGGTCGCAAACACACCGATCGCCGATCGCGTCGCACGGCTGTAGCGGACGGCATTGCGGGTGCCAGACAACGTGAACGCGGCGTTGCCACAGCGCTCGGCGTTGACTCCGCTGATGTGGACCCAAGAGCCGGTGACGGTGACGCAGTCGCGAACCTTTGTGATCCGCGGAGCCGCGCCTTTGCCCCACCGCGTGACGGTGATCGGGGCACCTTCAGCGCCGCTGTCATCGAGCACGAGCTCTTCGCGCCAAACCGACCCCGAACGCAACTTGACCGCGTCGCCTGGCTTAAGTCTGACGCCGGTAAGTCGACCGAGCGTTTTCCACGGTGACTTTTCGGTCGAACGAGGCACCGCATCGTCACCACGGATGGAGTCGAAATAATAGGTCTCCGCACTCGCCTCCGGCGAGTCGCCGGCGACGCGCATCGCGAAGACGAGCACGGCAAGGAAGATGGCTGTAAGCATAAGCAGCCACCACACGCGCGTGATGCGATTAGTTGAAGTCATTGAACTGGGGGATTTCTGCGGCGGGACCGCGAAGCGGTCTCTCACCTGCACGCAGCGGCCGCTACCGAGGCGGCGTTGCAGCACTAAGTTAGCTGCTGGCGGCCGATCTGGCCACCATTACGAACGGAAAAGCAGTCGGAACGCCCTAGCGAGTTCTAATCGTCTGACGGCGGCTTGTCGACGTCGGGTGCCGCGTCGTCGCCGTCGCCGGCCTTCGCGTCGATCTCTTTGAGCGCCTCGTCGAGCTGCGCGTCGAGCGCCGCAGCATCGCTCGGCTTGTCGGTCGCGTCGTCGGCCGAGGCTGTTTCGCTCTCGGCACCCACAGCGACCGGCTGCTTCTTCTTGGCGCGCGGCTTCTTCGGCTT
>JBASTN010000040.1:0-3034 GCA_049274915.1 Solirubrobacterales bacterium | reverse complement strand
GCTCCGGCCGAAGAACCCGCGGCCTCAGAAGCTCCGGCCGAAGAGGCAGCCGCCGAAGATGCACCTGCGGACGAGGCCCCGGCCGACGACGCGCCCGCCGACGACGCGCCCGCCGACGACGCACCCGCCGACGACGCACCCGCCGAGTAACACCGATTTCCATTTTTCAAATTCGACTGACTTAGAAACCCAAAGGAGAACAACATGGCAACTTCAACAGCAGACTGGATCGACGAGCTAAAGGGCATTTCCGTGCTCGAGCTCGCAGAGCGCATCAAGGCTCTCGAAGAGGAGTTCGGCGTCTCGGCGACGGCAGTGGCAGCAGCCGCTCCGGCCGGTGGCGGTGGCGGCGGCGACGCTGCCGAAGAAGAGTCCTCGACAGTTGACGTCATCCTCACCGGTGGCGGCGACAAGAAGATTCAGGTCATCAAGGTTGTCCGTGCGGCGACCGGCCTGGGCCTCAAGGAGGCGAAGGCGATCGTCGACGACGCGCCGCAGCCCGTCAAGGAAGGCATCGAGCGCGAAGAGGCCGACAAGCTGAAGGCCGAGATCGAAGAGGCCGGCGGCACCGTCGAGTTCAAGTAATTCGTCGGCGCGGCTAGCCGCGACCAAGCAGACAGACGTGAAAAAGGCTCCTGAGAGGGAGCCTTTTTCGTCGATTCAACCAACTGTCGTGCTTCGCTCAGCGCGCTGAGCAAGCCGGGCTTGTCAAGGTCACGCCAGGTGGCGGCACGCGTGGCCTCGACGTCGCGCGGAACGGCGGACTCGCAGATCCCCGTCGTCGTAAAACCCGCACTTTCCGCTTAACGCGGCTTCACAATGCGGCGTCGGACCGCTATCCTGACGATTCACGGGCAGGCCCAGATACCGGTACCGCCGCTCGTGCATTCGGCACCGAACCTCTTCCCGGACCTCTTAGGAGTTCACCTCGCAATGAGCAATTCAACCGTTGATGTAGTCGCGCTCGACTCGATCACGCACGCAGGGCTGCGCGCTTGGATCGAAGAGATCGCGGCTTTGACAAAACCCGCGGCGATCCACGTATGTGACGGCTCGGCCGCGGAGTACGACGAACTCGCGCAGCTGCTGGTCGATCACGGGACGTTCAGAAAGCTTTCCGACGCCAAGCGCCCCAACTCCTACCTCGCGTGGTCCGATCCGTCCGACGTGGCTCGCGTCGAAGACCGCACTTTCATCTGCTCCAAGACTGCAGCAGAGGCAGGACCGACAAACAACTGGACCGACCCGGCCGAGATGCGCGAGACACTCAACGGTGTTTTCGACGGTTGCATGAAGGGCCGCACGATGTACGTGGTCCCCTTCTGCATGGGTCCGCTGGGATCGGACAAGAGCTACATCGGCGTCGAGTTGACCGACTCCGCTTATGTCGCGACCAGCATGCGCATCATGGCGCGGATGGGTGAGAAGGCGTTGCAACAGCTCGGCACCGACGGCGAGTTTGTGCCGTGTGTGCACAGTGTGGGCGCGCCACTCGAAGAAGGCCAAGAAGATGTTGCCTGGCCTTGTAATTCCGAGAAGTACATCGTGCACTACCCGGAGACTCGCGAGATCTGGTCGTTCGGTTCTGGCTACGGCGGCAACGCCCTGTTGGGCAAGAAGTGCTTCGCTCTGCGCATCGCGATGGTGATGGCGCGCGACGAAGGCTGGATGGCCGAGCACATGCTGATCCTCAAGCTGACCTCGCCGGCTGGCCACGTCAAGTACATCACCGGGGCGTTCCCGAGCGCCTGCGGTAAGACGAACCTCGCGATGTTGATCCCGACGCTCGAAGGTTGGACCGTCGAGACGGTCGGCGACGACATCGCATGGATGAAGTTCGGCGAGGACGGCCGCCTCTACGCCGTCAACCCTGAGGCTGGTTTCTTCGGTGTTGCCCCCGGAACCGGCGTCGACACGAACCCCAACGCGATCGCCTCGATCACCGAGAACACGATCTTCACCAACTGTGCGTTGACCGACGACGGCGATATCTGGTGGGAGGGCATGACCGAAGAGAAGCCTGCACACCTGATCGACTGGCACGGTCAAGACTGGGCGCCCGACAGCGAGACGACCGCCGCGCATCCGAACGCGCGCTTCGCCGTCCCCGCCGAGCAGGCGCCGTGCATCGCCCCGGAGTGGGAAGACCCCGCCGGTGTGCCGATCGACGCGATTTTGTTCGGTGGCCGCCGCGCCACTGTCGTGCCGCTGGTCCGCGAGGCATTCGACTGGGAGCACGGCACGTTCCTCGGCGCGACGATGTCGTCGGAGACCACGGCCGCGGCTGCTGGCGCCGTCGGCCAACTGCGCTTCGACCCGTTCGCGCAACTGCCGTTCGCTGGCTACAACGTTGGTGACTTCATGGACCACTGGCTCAAGCTCGGCGCTCAGCCCGGCGTGAAGATGCCGAAGATCTTCTACGTCAACTGGTTTCGCAAGGACGACGACGGCAAGTTTCTCTGGCCCGGGTACGGCGAGAACTCGCGCGTGCTCGAGTGGATCTGTCGTCGGCTCGACGGCGAGGTCGATGCGATCGAAACGCCGATCGGCCGTGTGCCGAACGTCAGCGACCTCAACGTCGCTGGTCTCGACATCGACGAAGCTGACCTGCAAGAGCTGCTGAGTGTCGACCCCGAGCTCGTTCGGGCGGAGCTGCCGCAGGTCAAAGAGTTTCTCGCCCAGTTCGATGATCACCTACCGACTGAGATTCAGTCGCAGCTCGATTCGCTGGAATCTAGGCTCGGTTAGCCCCGCAATTATCGGGGTATGGGTGTGGTAATTCGGCCTTTGGCCGATTGCTCATTAGGGATCAGCCGACGCCGACGGCCACCTCGATCCGGTTAGACAACTGAAGCAGACACGCCCGCTGGTCGCAGTTGTCGGCGGACTCAGGGCGTTTTTGCAGCGCTTTTCGCCACGTTCACCGGATTGTTTCCATCTCGACACATCCTCTTCACGAGAGGAACCTCGAGCCGACCAATAATCCCCTTCGTACGGATTGCGGTGGGCAGGATTGCTCGCGCGTTATAGATCC
>JBASTN010000039.1:0-7008 GCA_049274915.1 Solirubrobacterales bacterium | reverse complement strand
TCGCGGCGCAATCTCTCGTTGGCAGCAGGCTGGGCGCGAACGAACCGGTCGAGGCACGCGCCTATGCCACCCGTATCGCCTGGCTATCGCTCGTGGCCGGCATCGGGGTGTCGCTGATTCTGGCCGTGGGCCACAGCGTCATCCCACAGGCCTTCACCAGCGACGAGGCCGTGCTGCACCAGATCTCGCGCGCATGGTGGTTGTTCGTCTTAATCCAGCCGCTCGGCGCGGTCGTGTTCGGCTTCGATGGGGTGTTGATGGGTGCCGGCGACACGCGAGTCCTGATGTACGTGATGGTCGCTGCCGCTGCGTTATGCCTGCCGGTTACCGCCCTAACGATCGGCGCGGGCTGGGGCGTGGTCGGGGCGTGGACGGGGATGGCGGTGCTCAACGCGGTGCGCTTCCTTGGCAACGGCGCGCGGGTCATCGGTGGCAGGTGGGCGGTCAGCGGCGACACGGCACCGGCGTGACCGTCGGCTTCCGGCTGGCCTAATCACCGGCGGCCGGCCTGCGTGCTCATAGACTCACCAGCGCCGATGCCGCCCTTTAAGCCGATCAAACAAGGTGAGACGTTTCCTCAGATTGAGGAGCGGATCCTGCGCCGCTGGAAGGAGCAGGAGATCTTCGAGCGCTCGCTGGCGCAGCGCGAGGGTGCCGAGCGGTTCGTCTTCTACGAAGGTCCGCCGACCGCCAACGGCCGACCGGGCAGCCACCACGTGCTCAGCCGCGTATTCAAGGACATTTTTCCGCGCTACAAGACGATGCAGGGCTACCGCGTCGATCGAAAGGCCGGCTGGGACTGCCACGGCCTGCCGGTCGAGCTGGAGATCGAGAAAGAGCTAGGGCTCTCGAGTAAGACCGAGATCGAGGACTACGGCATCGCGGCGTTCAACCAGAAATGCCGCGATTCAGTTCTGCGTTACGTCGAAGACTGGAACGCGCTGACCGAGCGGATTGGTTTCTGGATCGACCTCGACGATCCGTACAAGACGATGTCCAACGACTACGTCGAGTCGGTCTGGTGGTCACTAAAGAAGATCTGGGAACAGGACCTGCTCTACGAGGGCCATCGAGTAGTGCCCTACTGCCCGCGCTGCGGCACCGCGCTTTCGAGCCACGAGGTCGCGCAGGGTTACAAGGACGTCGAGGACCCGTCGGTCTTCGTCAAGTTCAAACTGCGTGGCGACAACGCCAATCTGCTGGTCTGGACGACGACGCCGTGGACGCTGCCAGGCAACGTCGCCGTGGCGATCGCGCCTGACGTTATTTACGTGCGGGCGCGGCTCGGCGACGAGGAGTATGTGCTCGCCGAGGCACTCACCGAGAAAGTTCTCGGCGAAGACCACAAGGTGCTCGATCGCTTCAAGGGCGAGACGTTGGTCGGGCAGTCTTACGAAGGTCCGGTATTCGAACTAACCGACCACCCGCCCGGTGATTTCCCGATCATCGCAGGCGACTTCGTCACGACCGACGACGGAACCGGCCTCGTGCACATAGCGCCGGCCTTCGGTGAGGACGACTACCGAGTTGCCGCCGAGAACAAGCTCTTCGACCCGACCCAGCAGAGCACGCTCTACAACCCGGTAAAGCTCGACGGCACCTTCGATCAGCGCGTCGTCGGGTTCGAAGGCCGCTTCGTCAAAGACAAAGCGCTAACCGATGAACTGATCGCGTATCTGCGCGGTAAGGACTTGCTTTTCAAAGCCAAGAAGTACGAACACTCTTACCCGCACTGCTGGCGCTGCGGCACGCCGCTGATCTATTACGCGAAGTCGAGTTGGTACATCAAGACCACCGCCGCACGGCAGCAGATGCTCGAAGGCAACGAGGGCATCAAGTGGTATCCGCCGCACATCAAAGAAGGCCGCTTCGGTAACTGGCTGGAGAACAACGTCGACTGGGCGCTCTCGCGTGAGCGCTACTGGGGCACTCCGCTACCGGTCTGGACTTGCAGTGATGACCGCACCCACGCGCATTGTGTCGGCAGCTTCGCGGAGGTTGCCGAGCTCGGTGGCGACATGCCTGAGGATCCGCATAGGCCTTACATCGACGACGTCACGTTCCCGTGCGATCACGACGGCTGCGACGGCACGATGCACCGCGTCGCCGAGGTGATCGACGCTTGGTACGACAGCGGCTCGATGCCGTTTGCGCAGTGGCATTACCCCTTCGAGAACGAGCATGTCTTCGACGAGAAGTTCCCGGCGCAGTACATTTGCGAGGCGCTCGACCAGACGCGTGGTTGGTTTTACAGCCTGCTCGCGGTCAGCACTCTGCTGTTCGAGAAGCCGTCGTACGAAACCGTGCTCTGCCTCGGCTTGATCCTCGATCCCGAGGGTCAGAAGATGAGCAAGTCACGCGGCAACGTGGTCGCTCCGTGGGAGGTCATCGAGCAGCACGGCGCTGACGCCTTCCGTTGGTACTACTTCACCTCGAAGGAGCCCTGGGCCGGATACCGCTTCTCGACCGAGACCGTCGGCGAGTCGGTGCGCAAGTTCCTTTTGACGCTCTGGAACACCTACGGATTCCTCGTGCTCTACGCCAACGCCGGCGATCAGGACGGCAGCGACGCTAAGCCGGCAGCAGCGCGCGGCGATCTCGACCGCTGGGCACTCTCACGCGTACAAGCGACCGTCGAGCGCGTCGCCGAACGACTCGACGACTACGACGCCACCGCCGCCGGCCAGGCGATCGACTCGCTGGTCGACGATCTCTCCAACTGGTACGTGCGCCGCTCGCGCCGCCGCTTCTGGGACGCCGATCCCGACGCGATCGCGACGCTGCGTGAATGCCTGACGACGATCGCCCAACTGCTCGCGCCGTTCACACCGTTCATCGCCGATGAGCTTTACACCAGCCTCGCGCCGGACGCCGCCGCGTCGGTTCACCTGACTGACTTCCCACAGCCGGATCCGACCCTGCGTGACACGGCGCTTGAGACCGGAATGTCGACCGCCCGCGAAGCGGTCGAGCTCGGCCGCGCCGCTCGTGCCCAGGCAAAGGTCAAGCTGCGCCAGCCGCTCGGCGAAGTCGTCGTCGTGGCAGCCGGTGAAGAGCGCGACGCGATCGCCCGCTTCGAGCCACTGATCCTTGAGGAACTCAACGTCAAATCAGTCCGCTACGTCACCGACGCCGACGAGCTCGCGCGGTTCGAACTCAAGCCCAACTTCAAGGCACTCGGTCCGCGGCTCGGCAAGAACATGCCGCAGGCCAAAGACGCGATCGCAGCACTCGACCCCGCGACGACCGCCGAGAAACTGAAGGCCGGAGAGACCGTCGGCCTGAACATCGGAGGCGAAGAGTTTGACCTCTCAGCAGACGACCTGCAGGTCGTTCTGGCGCCGCTCGACGGCTACCAGCTCGAGCGGGAAGGCACGCACGCCGTCGCGCTCGACCTGACGATCACCGATCAACTGAAGCGAGAGGGTCTCGCTCGCGAGATCGTCCACGCCGTCCAGAATGCGCGAAAGCAGGCGGGGCTGGCGGTCGAGGACCGCATCGTCTTGTCGCTCGACGGCGACGAGGACGTGATCGCCGCTGCTCGCGAGCACTCGGCGTACCTCGCCAAGGAAGTGCTCGCGACGACATTAAGCGTAGGTGAAAACAGCACCGCCGCCGATCCCTCGACCGCTACGGTTGAAGACCGCGAGCTGAGGATTTCCGTTCGCAAGACCGACAGCTGAGCGCCGTCCACGTCGCGTCAGGCGAATCATCGACATGTCATCGGGGTTTACATACGTATGAAGTCACGCAAGTTTGTATCTGCCGCCGTTCTCGCCGCCGTTTTGTTAATTGCGATCACGGCCACGGCCGGCGCCTCGACGAACAAGGGCGCCGTCAGGAAGGCCGCCAAGTATCTCGACAGCCGCTCGATGAGCGCATTCAGCTACACCGGCTTCAAGGCCGACGCCGCTAGCGCGATTGCCGCTGCACGTAAGTCGGGCGTCAAGCTCAAGCAGGCACGCATCGGTCGCTTCATCGACGCGCTCTACGAATCGTCGGACTACGGCGTAACTGCGGGCGAGACCGGCAAGCTGATGCTCGCCGCGGCCGCCGGTGGCAAGAACCCGCGTTGCTTCGGCACGACACAGGCCACGGCACTCGACCTCTACGCGCTCTCGCAGACCTTCCGGAAGTCTTCTGGGCAGTACGGCAGCACCGCCTTCGACCACGCTTTTGCGGTGCTCGGGCTCGTGGCGAGCGGTCACAAGTCAACCGCCAAGCAGGCGGTCAAGTTCGCCAAGTCGCAGCGTGGCAAGAACGGCTGGAATTTTGCGATGAGCACCAGCCGTGGTGACGACGTCGACTCGACGTCGCTGATGATTGAAGCGCTGCGCGCCGCCGGCGTCAAGAAATCAGACAACGCGCTGCGCCAGGCATTTCGCTGGCTGCACAATCAGCGCAACGCTGATGGCGGCTTCAACCCCGACGCCGCAGCTGGCGAGACCAACGCCAACTCGACCGCGCTAGCGATCCGCGCCGCCGACGCGCTCGGCAAAAAGACTTCACAGGCGAAGCGCGCGCTGCGTGCTCTGCAGTCCAAGGATGGGCATTTCCGTCTGACACCGGCTGCGGAGGCGACCTCGAAAGTGCTCGCAACGAGCGATCCGCTGATCGCGCTGACCGGCCGCACCTACCCGGTCGTAACCCGCAAGAAGCCGGGTACCAGCTGCGCCTGAGTGGTTCTATCAATGCGTGGTTCTATGCGCGCGCGCAATGTTGAGTCTGCAGGCGATTCGCGCCGCAGTTTGAAGAGCTTCGGTAGGGCGTGCTGTGACGGCGTTAACGTGCCGGGTAACCGCCCCACCGCTGCGAACACCCGCGTTACATTGTGTTCGCTGTGGGGGACGCCCAAGGACTTCTGTGTATCTAGACAATCATCATTCAATGCCTGATCATTCGTCGGCCGCTCGCCCGGCTCGATTTGCGATCGGCAGATTCGACGCGCCCAGCATGCTGGTCGGACTCGGCGTGTTCTTGGCGATCATCGTTTTCCTTATTCGCCCGGCCGGCGCCGAAGCAGTTCTGCCGTCCGGCGCGACGATTTTCACCGAGAAAGAGGCGTCGAACTCGGCGATCGTCGAGTTCAGCAACTTCGAGTCGGCGACTTATAACTACGACGTCTTGCTTGAGGGTAAGAAGACACCGACGAAGATCGCGATGACGGGCGTCCCGATCGCAGACCTCTTCCGCGGACTCGCTCCGAAGGTCGACATCACGAAAGTCCCATACGTAAAGGTGCGCTTCGGCGACAGCGACGGCGCGATGATGCTCGTCGCGCTCAGCGGTGGCCCAGACAGCACGCCGCCGCCGATGATCCTCGAATCCGGTCGCCGTCCGGGGATCGGACCGTTCCCGACCCCGGCAATTCTTCCCGGACAGCCGACCAGTGCTCCGATCAGCGAGAAGCAGATCCTGCCCTTCGACCGCAAGAAGGACAAGCTCAACATCATCCCGATGGAAGGCCAGATCCTCTCCGGCATCCGGCTCAAGCGCAAGAAGACCGCGAAGGGCCAGTACAAGTACACCGTCAGCGGTGCGCCATCGGGCACGGTTTTCTACAAGTGGTACGAGTACGACAACGACAGCGCGCCGACCGAGATCAGCGCCGGTAAGACCTGGACCACGACGAATGCGCGCGACAACACGCGAACACACGTGATTCGCGTGGTTGTTTCGACCGCGGACGGTTCCACCGGTACAGATTCCGACGGTTATGTCGGTCGCAAGGCCAACGACGGTGCGACGCGCGATCCCGGCTTCACAGATCCAAGCGATGGTGACGCCAACACAGTCCCGGGTAACCCCGGTGGCTTCCCGGGCGGTACGCCTCAGGTCACGCCGACGCCGACGCCGAACACGATTCCGCAACTGCCGCCGGTCTTAACACCGCCGCAGCAGGTCACGCCGCCGACCTCGAGCCCGACTCCGCCGACCAGCACTTTCAATGCACCGGCCACACCGACGACGACGGCTATCGCCGATCAGTCGGGCCTCGTGATCGCCGCGAAGGACGTCACGACGAACGCTCCGTTGACGTCGGTCAGCGGTGTTCTGCTGACCGAACCGGCCGAAGGTGCCGCCAACGGCGGCGGTGGTGAACCGGGTACCGACCTTGGTCTGACGAAGCTGCAGGAGCAGGCGATCGTCGATCCGCTTCAATCAGTTTTCCAGCCGGTCGAAGATCCCGGGGATCTTTGGCCATATCTGTTGACGTTATTGTTCGCATCCGGTCTATCTGGGGCAGTAAGGGAGTGGGTTAATCCGTGAATTTTCTTTTGGCAGCATCGCTCGGTGACACGATCACCGATGCAGTGGCCGAGGTCGCTAAGGCGCTTCGCTATCCGGTCTTGATTCTGGCGTTGCTCGCGCTGTTGGCGGTGACATTCGAGCTCTGTCGTCTTGGCGTCGAGGCATACCGCCGCAGTCAGCGCAACAAAGATCGTTTCGACAACCTTGGGCGCCACGCGCTCCAGCTCGCCCGCGCCGGCGACAGTGCCGGCGCTCAGGCCGTGATTCGCAGCTACGCCTACGGTGGAGAACTGCAGCGCGCCGCTGTCGGGACGCTGTTCGCGAGCAACCCCGTCGACGCCCAGCGTGCCGTCGTCGATTACGACCTCTACGTCTCGAAGCGACTCGACCGCGTCCGTCTGCTGGTTCGTTCGGGCCCTGCGCTCGGACTGATGGGAACACTGATTCCGCTCGCCCCGGCGCTCGCCGCCCTCGGCAAGGGTGACTCCAAGGTTCTCGCCGACGAACTGCAGACCGCGTTCGCAATCACCGTCGTCGGCGTTGCGATCGGTTTGATCGCCTTCACCGTCGCGCTGTTCCATGAGCGTTTCTACACCAAGGATCTCGCCGACCTCGAGTTCCTGCGCGAGATCCGCGGCGACGCGACCTCGACGCAGGCCGCGACCGCGCCGCAACCGGCCGCCTCGGTTCCGGCCCACCAAGCCTCGACCGACCAGGCCGACGTAACTGCGGCCCAGACGGCAGTCTCACCGGCCG
>JBASTN010000038.1:0-24808 GCA_049274915.1 Solirubrobacterales bacterium | reverse complement strand
GGAGTGGTCGGGGTTCGCGCCGGCCGTGTAGTAGATCGTTTTCGTCGTACTCGGCTCATTCGATGCCTGCGATCTTGGCTGGAATCGCTCTACCTCGAGACCATCCGAGTTGAGCGTGACGCGACGTTTGATGTTCAGCTTTCCGGTGCCGGGGTCAGTAATCGTCTCGCGCGGGATCCGCAGTTTCCACTCCTTCTCCGTGGCCCCGTACGTGACGGTCGTCGTCCGGGTGTCACTTATCGTTCCGCCGGTGGCGCGGCCGACTTGATCGATGCCGCTGTCTACAAGTGCCGACGATCGTGTCGTGGTCGGTAGGTCCAGCGGCTCGGTGGTGGGGTCGGTCGTAATCGCCGAGCCCTCGTGGCTCGATACGCCGTCGGGGCCGACTTTGTCTTTACAGTCGCCCGATGTCAGCGGCGATCTCTCGTCGTAACAAGTCTGTGTAATGGACCTTGCCAGCTTCTGCGTGCGATCCTCCATCTGCACGAGACGTTCTGGGCCGACCGTGCGGACGAGATGGCGTCGCGCGTCTAGAGAGCCGGGCACATCGGTGTAGGTGTTCTGCGTGTCCCATCGCTGGGCATATTCAAGCCGGGCCGAAGCAGTCGGTTTAGCCATCGCGCGAGCGCGATTTTCGGCACTGAGGTTACGAATAACCTCACCATACTTGCTGTATTCGGTGACGTTGATTCGACCACCGGGTTCACGGGCGTTTACCTCTCGGCCGAGTGGATCGAGGTAGCTGATCGACGCTTTCGGATACTCGGAGGCGGTCGCGGGGTAGCCGGCGGGCTGCTGGTCTGGAGGGAAGACCGCCGTCGCCATGAACGGGCCGTTTTCCTGACCCCACTCGCTGGTTTTGGCCTGCGAGAAGTCGAACGGGGCGTCGGCGCCGGAAGTCGGGACGTAGTAGCGCAGGCTCCAGTCGGCCGTGCCGCCGGCGAGATTCGAGCGTGAAACTTTGTCGACCCGGCCGAAGCCCGTGTCCTCCTCCAGTTTGCGATAGGCGATAGTGAAGGGCTGCTCACCGGCTGGCTTTACGCTCGCGAGCGAATTCGTCGCGATCGACTCGTAGGTATATGTCGTCTTGAGCGCCGGAGTCACGCGCGGGTCCCAGGCCTCTGTCAAACGACTCAAACTGTCGTACTCGTATTGACCGACGGGGATCTCGCACATATTCGTGTCGTTGTTGCAGGAGATCCCGTTTCCGGCCGTCAGATCGGGCGCGTACTTTCGGAGCGTGACGCTCGTAAGGCGTTTGAACAACCCCGGGCGGTCCGGGAGAGCGAAATCCGTGTAGTTGTACTTCAGACCCTGACAGCCGCGTGCGAGCCCGGACCACGTTGCCGAGCAAGTGACCGATCCGGAGGCCGCGATCGCCGTGCTGAGATAGGCTTTTCCGCCGGAAAAGGTGTAGGTCAGCTTGGTCGAATCCGGCGTGCCGAGTTCCGCGACGCTGACTGGGACAAACGCCCCGGTAGTGGCGCTTGCGTCGGGACGCTCGAACGTCGTGACCGTCCCACTGTCTCGATCGGTGAGCGTGAAACGCAGGGTCCTGGTCGGGACAGCCGGATCGCCCTCGCGGGCGAGCTCCAGTGATTCCAGGCCGACCTCGGAGATGTACTTGCCGCTCGCCTCCTGCAACTCGAACGCCATCACGCTGGCGGAGCTGTCGGTCACCTCGACAAAGGGAAGGCGCTCTTCTTCGGGCAGGCCGACATCGGCGTTGTCGATCAGCGAGACGTAGTCCGAGCCACTCGACTCGACGGGCTGGCCCGATCTCCATCCAGGACCGAAAACGCTGTTGAGACCGTCGTTGTCGAACGCGCCGTATCTCGAGTTGTAGGTTCGCGAAACGGTCAGCGGTGACTTGAACCCGCTGATGCTGACGTCAGTGCTCGAGATCGAAAGGTTTCCGGTAACGAGATCGACGCTGCCGGGCCCGAGATCGGCAGTGTCGTCGTTGGTGTCCTTGCCGCCGTGGTCGTAGCGAACCGTCACATCTTCGGAGCCGCGCTGAGCCTCCGGGGCCGCGCCGTCCACGCGTGCGGCAAAGAAGACCTCACCGTCTGGGAGCCGTGTGCCATCTTGCCGCCGCAAACAATCGAGGTCGACGACCCAGCGGGCACTCGTGCGATAGTTGACGCCGTTGATCTGTTGCGCGTTGAGCGCCACCGGCCAGCCGCCGGTCGCCGACAGCGTGGCGCCGCTTGATTCGAGCTGCACGCAAGCGGTGTTGACCTCAACCCAAGCGCCGTTACGGATCTCACGCCAGATCAGACGCCCGGTGCCGGAGGAGCCCGCGGGAATCGCGCCGCCAGTGTCGAGCTTGTTCTGCTTAATCTGGAGCGGGACGTAGCGCGAACTCGCCTGGCCCTCGGTGACCGAGGCGATCTCGGCAATGCCGACGGCGACCTTAAATGCCCTTTCCGTTGTCAGGCCGGCGTAGTCCTTTGCTACCACCCGCAGGAAATACGTTCCCGCGGCAAGCGATGGCGCGTTGAACGTGTCGGCGAGCTTCAGCGGACAACTGTTCTTGGAAGGATCCGCCGCGGCGTTGCAGCTCGGTACCGAGTTGTTGCTCGCAGCGCGCGCGGTTCCCGTAACTGGATCGGCGAGATTGATTTTTTCGTTCTCGTCGGCGCGGAAGAACTGTGTCGTGAGATTCTCGACCCCCGACTGTCGATTCTGATTCGCGCTGGTCGAACCATCCGTCACCGTCACAACAAACGGCGTGTTATTGACCATCGTGCGCGCCGCGCCTGTCTGGACGGTTGAATCCAGCGCGAACGCGCCAAAGCGCCCGCTCAGAGCAACGACCGGCGGCTTATCGTCGTTTCTGACCGTGTAATTCGTCGTCGCGGACATGTGTCCGATGATGTCGCGCGAACGGATTGACACATTTCGCTCTCCGCGCAAGTTATACACGGGCTTGGTGGTGCCCCATGCGTCGGGGCAATACCAAGAAGGCCCCCCGTCGCAGGCGGGGCCGGCGGTATTGGCGGAGGAGTAAACCCCGTCGACGCCGATCTCGATGGCCGCCCCGTACGGACTGCTACCCACGCCAAGCCCTTGATCCTCAACCGCCACGTACGGGGAAATCGTCGACGCGTTCCGCCAGCTTGAGGGAGGCATGCCGCTGATCGCGGTAACCGTCGGGTTCTCGTTATCGCTGAGGTAGAAGTATCCGCCCAGGAAATCGGCGTGTTGGTACGCCTCGGTGCCGCCGTCGGCGACGATCTCGAAGTAGACACCGTTACCCGACGGCCCGCCCCACGTACAGCTGGCGCCGCCCTGTGAACACGCGGTGACCGTCGTGCCATTGCTCGGCATCGTGTAGCCAGCGGGATTGCCAAACTGACTGTTGGCGTTTGGCCCTAGGTCGCCGTTGACGAACATGCCTGCCCATTGACCGGGCTGCCACCCGCCGCCGGCCTGGGTCAAGCCAAGAGACATGTGAATCCCACTGTGAAGTTTCCGGACATTGGCGAAGTCGGCACGAACCACGGTCGAGTTCCGAACCGGATCGAACGACCAGCCGCCATAGGCCCAGCCGCTCGAGCCACGGGTCTCGAGGTTCAGCATCGGGTAGCCACTCGCGCTGATGTTGCGGAATCCCACGATGCGGCTGGGGTTCGACGCGCCGACCGACCAGTAGTCGGTCATCCAAGACCACCCGTCGGCGTTGGTTGCCTGCACTCCGGCGTTGCCGTACCAGTTGATCACCGGGTCGACAGCGATCGGGTAGGCGAGCGGTTCGCCGACATGATCAATTTCCACATCGACCCCACCGCCTGACTCGACGAATTTGGTCGCGACCGATCGACCCTGGGCATCGAACGCGACCGGCGCTGAGATCTCGGCGATGACTTTGCCGGCGTTGACGATTTCGGCGTCACCGGTCTCCCGCAGACGCACCTTAGTGCCGCTGGACGGTCCGAACCGGAGCGACTGGCGAGCGGGCGAACGCGGCGAACGCACGAGCCACGAAAACGAGGCGCCAAGCGGCGTCGGTTCTACGATTGTGTCGGTATCGGTCGACGTGTTTGCATAGAAGACCTTGGACCCTGAAAGCACCATCCCGGACGTGTCGCCATCAGACAGAACGACCTGGATCGCGTCGGGCGATTCGTCCGGGCCAATCGAGACGGGGTCTTTCAAGCTTTTGGGAAGTCGCGTCGCGACCGAGGTGCGCCTCGGCACCCAGCCACCGGCCGATTGCTGCAGCGCGGTGTCAATCGCCACCAACGACCCGCCCTTACCCGGAGCGGCGATCGGTGTCCCGGCCGATTGAACGAGCATCGTTTCCCGGTCGCGCGGATCGCCCTTGCCGTTCTTCACGATTCGTGCCTGCGTGGCGCTCTCGTACGAGACAATCTCCTCTCCGCGCTGCAGCGCCGGCGGATTCCAGGCCGGCTCGACCGCAATTCCCGGCTGAGTCTCGCGCGCCACCTTGATCGCCTCCGTGGACTTCAGCGACATGTACTTGGTACGTGAATTCAAACGTCGGCTGACGGCCTTTGGTGTCGCAAGCGATCGCTTACGTTTTGTTTCGACGGCCTCCAATTTCTTCGCCCAGCGCTTGGCGGCCCTTCGTGTGCGGGCAATCGACTTCGCGGTTGGCGGAGCGAGCCGCTTGGCGGAGTCTGCAGTCTCAGCGCTAGCGCCGAAATCGCCGTGCCCGCCACCGGCGCCGAAACCACCCAAGACTGCCCACACGCCCACGACGACCGCGACTACAACAGTGAGAACCATCTTTACCGAACCCAACCGGCCACCGCCAACCATCCCGACCCCCTCAATTTGAACGATTTGACAGGCCTCTTGATCCGGCGCGACCCGCTGGGTCCGTCAATCTACAGATGGGGAGGATGAAAAAGTGAAAATATTGTGTAGTTACCCGCGCGGGCGCTGAGCGCGCGGGCACTTCACTACCTGCGGGCACGCCTTGCGCAGCGGTTTCTCACACTTGCTGCCTGCGTCCGGCAAAATCACCAACTGGGGAGGCCGAGCCGGGCGTTGGTCGATTATGTGGCTTGAGGTTCGTGGAACTACTCATCTAGGCGACGCCGCGCGGCGTACATCAACGGACTGCACCCTTCCAGGTGCTCTTGCCAGCAAAGGTGACTGCTGGAGCGGCCTCGCGCGCAGACTTTGAAAAGACTGAAGCCAGTGGCGTCTGCGACGAAACCCCGGAAGACCGGACTCTTGCCGGAGTTGCCCAAAAAGAAACCGACGACCCTCCTTCAAAGGTCGGCGGTACACCCTTCGACAAAATGGTGGGCTTAAGCGGCGCACGTTCAAACCATGAGGCGCTGAATCGTGCGAGATTTGCCACGCGCAGGGCGCCGGTGGTGAGGGAGCGACCTCACGGTCGTGACCGATCCGCCAAGCCCGAGCATGGCGAAGATCGCGCGAGTCAGCGACTCATGGAGCTAGCCGGGCTCGAACCGGCGACCTCCTGCATGCCATGCAGGCGCTCTCCCAACTGAGCTATAGCCCCGTAAGAGCGGGATCTTAGCGAGCGGCCGCCGGTGGCTGGGGCGACCGCGATGCCGTTTGCGCGGCTTCGATCACAAGTAGTCCTGCGACGGCATCGACAGGGTCCACTGGCGGCGGTGACCCCGTACGCAGGCTTTCGGCCACGCCAGCGTAGAAGTGGCGGTAGTCGCCGGGGCGCGTCGGGACCGGGCGTCGGACATCGCCGGCTACAAGCTGTCCCCAGGCGGATTCTGGTTCGCGTCCCCAGTCGGTCCCCGACGGGGCCTCCCCCGCTCTCAAAGCATCTTCTTGGACGTCGAGGCCGCGCTTGACGTATGCGGCCCTAGTCCCGAGCACGCGTAGGCGCGGGCCGGGCGCAGCGGCGAGAGAACTCATCCATAGATGCGAGACGACGCCGGTTTCGTGCGTGATCGCGACGAACGCGTCGTCGGCAACTGCGGCGTCAGGCCGACGTGCAGCAACTTCGCCGTACACGTTCGCCGCGGGCCCAAACAGCAGGAGCGCCTGGTCAATCAGATGCGGGCCGAGATCGAAAAGCACTCCCCCGGCCGCCTCAGGCGAAGCGCTTTCGCGCCAACCGTCATCCACATCCGGTCGCCAGCGCTCGAAGCGAGACTCGAAACGCGTGACCTCACCGAGCGATCCGTCCTCGATCAGCTTGGCGACGGTCAGGAAATCGCCGTCCCAGCGGCGGTTGTGAAAGCTTGTGAGCATCAGGCCGCGGTCTGCTGCCTCGCCGATCAGTTCGAGCGCTTCACGCGATGACGGCGCGAGCGGCTTGTCGACGACAACCGGCACACCGGCGGTGAGAGCAGCGCGCGCGAGCTCGACATGCGCGTCATTAGAACTCGCGACCACAACGAGATCAACAGGGATCTCACGGTCCCACAGTTGTTGTGCTGAGACGACTTGCTCCGCGTTCGGATGGCGCGAGCGGAGTCGGCGGGAGCGCTCCACATCCGACGTGACGACGGCGACCAGCTCGAGCTGAGGCTCGGCCTCGATCAGCGGCGCGTGAAACGACTCGCCGGCCAAGCCGTAGCCGATCAGTCCGACTTTCAGCGGTTCCTTCACGGTCGCACTCCTACTCATCGCTCGACGGTCGCCGCCGGTTCGTCTTGACCGAGGACCGCACGCGCTTGGCGGTCAGGCGCTTCTCACGAGCCGCCTTCGAAGGCTTCGTCGCCACGCGACGCTTCTCGACGTGCAGCGCTCCTTCGAGCTTGTCCTTCATCCGCAGCAGCGCCAGCTCCCGGTTGCGCAGCTGCGACCGCTCGTCCTGGCTGACGGTTCGCACAACCGGGCCGAGTTTGGCAATCACGCGGCGCTTCTGATTGGGACCCAACGCCGAGGTGTCCTCGACGCTGAACACGGCCTCGACCCGTGACTCGGTCTTGTTGGCGTGTTGGCCACCCGGTCCCGACGATCTCGAGACACGAAGGTCGATTTCCGCAAGCGGGATCGAGACGCTTCGCGTAATGCGCAGGTTGGTGGATTGCTCAGGCATCGCTACATCATCGCGCGAATGGAGGAGATCAGGCTACGGGCCGGCCCTGACGGGCCGTTACGAAGACGCGTCGGTGATGTCGGGCTGCGGCGTCAGTTCGAGCGCAAGCTGCGGCGCATCGCCCCAGAGCTGTTCGAGCCGGTAGAAATCGCGAACGTCCGGCAGCATCACATGAGCGATGCAGTCGCCGTAGTCGAGCAGAATCCAGCTGCGCTCGCGCTCGCCTTCGGTGCGAATTGGGTTGATGCCGAACTCGCCCTTCATTCCCTCGCGAATCGCGTCGTGAATCGCTTTGACCTGGCGATCAGTGCGGCCCGAGCAGAAGATGAAGTAGTCCGTGAAGTTCGCCAGTCCACGCACGTCGGCGACGACTATCTCGACCGCCTTCTTATCGTCCATCAGATCGGCGATCGCACGCGCGAGGCGCTCGCCGTCGATCGTCGTGGTGGATTCTTGGGTGACTGTCATTGATACGAACCTTGCTCTTCGATCAGCTCGGCGATTCCCGCCGGGACCATGTGTGAAACCGTTTGTCCGCGCTTGACTTGACCGCGGATCATCGAAGACGATAGGTCAATCTCGGGCATCTCGAAACTAAGTGGCTGTTTACCACCGCTCGCCCGGCTGACGGCATCGAGCGCTTGCCGGTAGTCACTACCGGCGCGGGCGGCGACTGCGATGTCGGCCTGCTGGGCGATGCGCTCGGGCTCGCGCCAGTCAGCAAATGCGATCGCCTGGTCGGCGCCGATGATCAGCGTAAATGCTGTTTCGGGTGAATCGGCAATCAACTGTTCCAGGGTATCGACGGTGAACGACGGGCCGTCCCGGTCGATCTCGGCAACTTCGACCGTAAGGCCGGGCTGCCCGATCACGGCCAGTCGACACATGTTGAAGCGCGCTCGCCTACCCGGGTCACCATCGACGTCGCGGTGCGGCGGCGCGCCAGTCGGCATCAGGCGCACTTCGTCGAGCTCCAGTCGGATCCGCGCCTCCTGGGCACAGATCACGTGCCCGTGATGCGGCGGGTTGAAGGTGCCGCCGAGAATTCCTACGCGCATGCGAGGCGAGTGAGCGAGCCGCTCAGCCGCGAGTCTGACCGTCGCCCTGAACGATGTACTTGTACGAACACAGCTCGCGCAGCGCGATTGGTCCACGCGCGTGCAACTTCTGAGTCGAGATACCGATCTCGGCGCCGTAGCCGAACTCGCCGCCGTCGGTAAAGCGCGTCGCCGCGTTGACGTAAACGCATGCGGAGTCGACCCGCCCAGTAAATGCTGCAGCGGACTCATCCGATCCTGTCACGATCGCCTCCGAGTGCCCGGTTCCGTAGGTGTTGATGTGATCGATCGCGGTCTCAGTTGAATCAACCACCTTGACCGCGAGCACCAGGTCGAGATACTCGGTCGACCAATCCTCCTCGGTCGCCTCAACTATCTCGCCCGCGTCGGCACCGGCCAACTCGCGTGCCTGCTGGTCGCCGTGCAGCTCGACGCCGCCGGAAGCGAGCGCTTTCAGCGCACGCGGCAGAAACTCGGCCGCGATCTCCTGGTGAACGAGCAGTGTCTCGGCGGCATTGCAAACTCCGGGTCGCTGAATCTTGGAGTTGATGATGATCTCTTCGGCCGCGTCGAGATCGGCAGTTGCGTCGACGTAGACGTGACAGTTGCCGGCCGCAGCGTAGATCACGGGGACGGTCGCAACCGCCTTGAGAGTGTGTTTGAGCCCCTCTCCACCGCGCGGGATGATCAGATCAACTACGCCCTCTTGCGTTCCGAGTTCACGTAGCTCGTCACGATCTCCACCGGAAACAATCGAGATCGCAGCTTCCGGCACGCCGACCGTGGCGATCGCTTCACGAGCGACCTGAGCAAGCACAGCATTGGAGTGCATCGCGATCGAAGATCCACGCAGAACAATCGCGTTGCCACTTTTCAGGCAGAGTGCCGCGGCGTCGATCGTCACGTTCGGCCGGGCTTCGTATACGACCGCGATCACACCTAGCGGCACCGCAATCTTGCGCACTTCGAGGTCGTTGTACATCGTGAACTCGCGGATCTCACGACCGACCGGATCCTCAAGCGTGACGATCTTGCGAACGTCGTCGGCGATCGAAGCGAGCCGCTCGGCGTCGAGCTTCAGACGGTCCATCAGGGCGGGTTCGAGGCCCGACTCGCGTCCCGCCTCGAGATCGCGCTCGTTGGCGGCGATGATCTGCTCGGCGTTCGCGTCGAGCGCGTCGGCAATCGCGTTGAGCGCCGCGTTCTTGGTCTCGGTATCGAGCACGGCTAGCTCGCGCGAGGCCGCCTTGGCCTCGGCACAGATATCTGTGACGGTCTTTTCGATCGTTGTCATATGCGGATTACCTCTGTCAGTAAAGGTATCGAGGAAGACTTTGGCGCGTTCGCGCGGGGTGCCGGGGCGAGACGGGGCGACCGACTAGTTAGCGGTCGCAGTTGACCGGCATCCACGCGTAAAACTTCTGACTTGCGGGGTTGGCTGAGGCCTCAATGCCCTCCCCGGAGAGAGTCGACAATGCCGGTCGCAGCTCGCCGTAGACCCAGCGAACGGTCGGTGTGTTGCCGGCGCTGAAGTTTGCCAGCTCGAAGTACGACCACTTTGAGACTCGGCGCCCGTTGCGCTTTAGGAGCATGTGCCTGAGCGTGTAGTTGGGATCGCAGTAGCTCATCTCGTCGTGGAGAATGAACTCATCTGTTTCGGCGCGCGCGATGCCGCGCACCATGCCTCCGCCAGCGATGCCGGTCGTGTTGTGCATCGCGTAAACGGCGTTGTAAAACTGCGGCTTCGCGTTGTAAGCGTTGTACGGCATGTTGTTGTGGATCTTGTTCTCACCCGGCAACAACTCGGCCGGCGAGGCGGATTCGCCGAAGTACTGACCGATCATGTGCGCGCGGCCCGGGCCGTAACCACTCTTGAAGACTGGATTTCCGAGCGGTTGGCCGGTCAGCATCGGCGGGATCGGTGCGGTTCCACAGCCGAAGTCGGTCGAGGAGACCGCCTTGCCCATGCCCCATGGGATCGCTCGTTTGTCGACGAAGGCGCGGATCCTGAGGTCGCTGGTCTTGCGCGGTCGCGTCTTGCCGCCGGGCGAGCCGAGCGCCGGGTTGAAGGCGATCATCGCGTACGCGCGGTCACGCACCCAGCGGCGCACTGGTACCGGCGCGGGTGGAGTGCCGACCATCACGATGTCGGTCTGGATCCGCAACTTGCAGGCCTCGCCCTGGATCTCAAACGCGCGACGGGCATGGTGACCTGCCCACTTGCCATCCACGTGCCAACCGAACCGCTCGGGGTACCGCTTGATCAGAGACTTCGGCTCCCATCTGAGCACCGCGACCGGTCGATCAAAACTGTCGCGAAGGATGTAGGCGCGCTCTCCGTTGATCGGATTGAGGCGCTCGACGTAGCGCGCGACCTTGCGGCTCGTGCGGTCCTCGGCGCCGCGCACGCCGATGCGGCAGGAAGGGAGGTTTGGCGCGGGGTAATGCGTTCGGCGGAGAGCGTTGTACTTGATCTTCTTCCAGAGAATTTTGCCCTTGCCGGTGGGCGTGTATCCATTGAATGGGAAGCTGTAGGCGGAGCTACTGCGCCAAACGTCCGACTGAGGGATCGCCGGTCGACTGCGATTGCCGGGCGCCGAGGAACAGGCGAGGTCGGCTGCTCCTGTGGCTCGCTGCTGGGTGGCGGCCGGCGCCGATGTTGCGCCCAGCGTCGCCAGGCAGGCGGCGGCGAGGACCACTAAAGACGTGAGCCGCGAGACGCGGGCAGGTGTTGAGCACTGAGCTGAAAGCATGAGTATCGGATGAAGCCCTTCATGGACTCCAAACACGGAAGCACCTCAATAGGTTTCGGAATGCCAGCCGAGACCTTTAAGCCGCCTGACCGGGTGAGTTAAAGCTCGCGCACGAAATGCTTGCTGGTGAACACGAAACCTTCGCGTTCGTAGAAGCGATGCGCATCAGCGCGGTGCGTCGCCGAGTCGAGCCGGATCGAAGCCGCCCCGGCGGCGCGCGCCAGGTCAGTCAAGTGCTCGATCAGAGTTGCGCCGTAACCCTTTGAGCGCCATTCGCCACGGGTTACGAGATCGTCGACATACAGCGAGTCGCCGTAGGCGAGGTTAAGAATCCAGCGAAATCCGGCAACCGCACGACATTCGCCGTCGGCGAACAGTGCGACGATCCGGTAACTGACCTCCGCGTACATCTCGCGATAGCGACTCGCGAACTCCTCGGGCGAGAGATGCGTCCGCAGATCATTGATCACGTCGTAGGCGATCGCGATGTCGCCGTCGGACGTGTCTAGCTCACGGATTTCATATTTCTCGTCGCTCATTGAGGCTCGACAGTTTGTCAGGTCAGCACGAGGTTGTCGCGGTGTACTGCCTCGTCTGTCGCACGCGGCATCAGCTCTTGCACCTGTGCCGATTTCATGCCCTTGATACGGCGAAGCTCTTCCGCGCTGTAGTTGACGATTCCCTTGCCGACCGCTGCTCCGCCATTGTCGGGCGACGCGATCTCGACGGCGTCACCCGCCGAGAACTCGCCGGAGACATCGACGATGCCAACCGGCAGCAGACTCGTCCCCTGCTCGCGCAGCGCGCGGACGGCGCCCGGATCGATCGTGATCGTGCCACGCGCCTCTTTGGCGTAGCGCAGCCAGAGCTTAAAGCTGCTGTGCGGCTGCTCGTGCGCGGTGAAATGTGTGCCCTCGGATTCGTCGCCGGCGGCAGCGCGTGCGACTGCGCCGTCCTTCTTTCCGCTGCAGACAACGACCTCGATGCCCCCGGCGGTCGCCATCTCGGCTGCCACCACCTTCGAACGCATTCCTCCAGAGCCGATGCCGGTCGCGCTGTCGCCGATCTCGAGACCGGCGATTTCAGCGAAATCGTCGACGCGGTGAATCGGCGTGGCGGTGTCGTCCTTGTTCGGATCGGCGGTATAGAGCGAGTCGATATCGGTCGCCAGCACCAGTCGCTCCGCCTTGACGAGAATCGCCACCTGCGCCGCAAGGAAGTCGTTGTCGCCGAAGCTGATCTCATCGGTCGCAGTCGTGTCGTTCTCGTTGATCACCGGGACGACGTGCCATTCGAGCAACTTGCGCAGTGTGCGGCGTGCGTTGACGTAGTTCGTACGCGTACTCATGTCCCCGAAGGTCAGGAGGATCTGGGCGGTCTTGATCGCGTGCGAGGAGAACAACTCGTCGTAGCGTCGGTACACCTGCCCCTGTCCCACCGCGCTTGCGGCCTGAAGCTCGGCCATCGCGGTCGGACGTCCCGGTAGTCCAAGCAGGTTCATGCCGCGAGAAATCGCACCGCTGGTGACCAGTACCACTTCGGTGCCGGCAGCGTGCAGACTCGCCGCCTGCGAGGTCAACGATGCAAGCACGTCATCGCGCAGCACGCCGCCTTCGTCAGTTGCGACGTTCGATCCGATTTTGATCACCACTGCCATCGTGCGGTGAAAGCTACCGGTAGCGGTCGCCAGACGCCCGGTTAGATGCTGAGTTAAACATCCAGTTCGAAGCGCTCGCCAGCGATCTCGATCTCATCGCCCGAGTGAAATCCCTTGCGCTCCAACTCGCGGATCACGCCGATGCTGCGCAGCCGGCTTTCAACGTGACGCAGGGCCTCGTCGTTTCTCACGTCGAAACGGGCGATCAGCAGTTCGATGCCCTTCCCCTTGATCACGAAGACGTCGTCCTCGCTGCGTTCAACGCTAAAGCCGTGCTTGTCGGCGGGGCGATAGACGATGTGTTCGGCCTGGATCTCTTCACCGAGGCGACGACCATCCGGTGCAAAGGCCGCCGGTTTGTCATCGCTGACGGGAGTGTGCTTGAAGATCGTGTCGCGCAGATCGTCGAGACCTTGGCGCGTCGCCGCCGACGTAACGATCACATCGAGTGCGGTGTCCCCCATGCGCGCCTTCCAATCAACCAGCGCCTCCGCGGCCTGCTCCGGCGGAACCAGGTCGGCCTTAGAGAGCGCCACGATCCGCGGCAGGTTGACCAGCCGAGCGTCGTGCTGTGAGAGCTCACGTTCAACCGTCGCAAAGTTCTCGACCGGATCCGATCCGTCGAGCGGTGCCAGGTCGAGAACGTGGATCAAGATCCGGCAACGCTCGACGTGGGCGAGGAAGTCGTGACCAAGCCCGGCCCCCTCGTGTGCTCCCTCGATCAACCCAGGAATGTCGACGAGCACCAGCTGTCGGTCGTCGGCGTCGAGCGTGCCGAGCACCGGCTCGATGGTCGTGAACGGGTAATCAGCAATCTTCGGCGCTGCGGCCGTCATGCGATCGAGCAGCGACGACTTGCCGGCGTTCGGCAATCCAACCAAACCGGCGTCAGCGAGCAGGCGCAGGTGAAGATCCAACTCGGCCGCCTCGCCGGGCAGTCCGCCCTCAGAGAATCGCGGCGCCTGTTGCGTCGATGTGGCGAAGTGCTTGTTGCCGCGGCCGCCGGTGCCACCGCGGGCGACGACCACGCGCTCACCGGGTTCGTTGAGCTCCGCGACCAGCGAACCATCGGTCATCTCGATCTTTGTTCCAGGCGGGACCGGCAGCACGCGGTCGGCGCCGGACGCGCCGTGGCGGCGGTTGCCCTCGCCGTGACTGCCGTCGTCGGAGCGAAACTCTGAGCGGCCTCGATATCGCGCGAGATCGCGCATCGAAGCGTCGCAAAGCAGCACGACGTTGCCACCGAAGCCACCGTCGCCGCCGTCAGGACCGCCCTTGGGCACATGCGCCTCGCGCCTAAACGACACGCAGCCGTCACCACCGCGCCCGGCCGCGACACGGATCTTTACTTGATCGAAGAACACGACACCGATGGTAGGTGCGCCAGCCATGCGCGCGCGGGCGCGCGTTTCTCCGGCGGAACGTTCGCCTCCGCGATGACTGGATTTACGCGCGCACGCAAGACAATTAACGCAGTATGAGAACGCCAGAAGCTTGCGTCCAAACCAACCGGCCGAAAGGTCCGCATCAAGGCACGCTCGATCCACCGCGACGAGCAGCTAGGTGGATGGGTCGGTCCGCTCCCAGCGATCGATGCATTCATCGTCATGCGTTCTGCGGCAGAGATTGAGCGATACGGTCCGAAGTTTCAGTATGGGCACTACATGGTCGTCAAGCGCCACTTCACGGTGGTCGGCCTCGGCTTCGTGATCGTGTTCACCTTCCGTAGCGGCGCAGATTCCGCCGCTACGGAAGCTTGTAATGAAGTTCCTACCGGCCGGGTGCGGCCCAGGCGAGCAGCTACGCGACAATGCGAGCTACGCCGAGCTTTCAGCGAGATCCCTTTCCAGCCGAGGGTGACAAAACGACACCCCCAATGGTGGGTGCTCCAAAGTCTACGCGCGCGTCCGGCGAGCGTGTTGCCAACCGCCAGCAAAACGGCGCAGTTTGCGGGAAAGTTTGTGCGGATTGACAGCTAGGGGTGACCCTGAAGGGTCAATGGCTGCATGCATCTGCCACAAAGTTTCACGCAGTTTGCGTGAAAAGCACACTATGCAGCCGCGCAGAGCGGAGTCGCGGCTGTAAACGGACCACGTGCGATGCCGGCCGGACGCGGGCTGCGTCGGCTAGGCGGCCACGACAAACGCGCGGCGACTACTCAGCCGGGTTGACGCTGATTACGCGGCCGCGGCGGCCCGTCTGGAAGTCGACGGTGCCGGGGCGGGCAGCGAAAATCGTGTGGTCGCGGCCGATGCCGGTGCCCTCGCCGGGCTTGAAGACGGTGCCGCGCTGGCGGACGATAATCTCGCCACCGGTGACTGCCTGACCGGCAAACACCTTCACGCCGAGGCGCTGAGCGTTCGAATCGCGACCGTTCTTACTTGATCCAAGACCTTTTTTGTGAGCCATCTGGCTACTCCTTGCTCTCTGCGTCGGACGGTTTAGCTGCCGGCTTCTTCGCTGCAGGCTTTTCAGCGGCGGGCGTGGCTGCTGGCTTCTTGGCTGCTGGCTTCGCGTCTGGCTTCTCGGCTGCTGGCTTGTCGGCTGCCTTCTTGGCCGGGGCCGAACCGCCGCCGGTGATCTTCGTGACCTCCAAGCGCGTCAGCTCTTGGCGGTGGCCCTGTGTGCGCTTGTATCCGCGCTTGGGCTTGAACTTGAAAACGCGGATCTTCTCGCCACGTTCGTGGCCGCGAATCGTCGCTTCGACCTTGACCTTCTCGAGGCCCTTGGCATCGAGAATCACGTCGGCACCGCGCAGCATCAGCGGCTTGAGGGCGACTTTCGCGCCCTCTTTGTCGGCGATCCGGTCTACGAGGATGAAATCGCCCTCGGCGACGCGGTGCTGATTACCGCCTACTTCGACTACTGCGTACGTATCTGTGGCCATGATGGTCTACTCGGTGCTTTCAGTGCTGGAAGAATCTGATCTGGGCGCGTCGTCGGCGGTGCTTGACGAACCATCTGAACTCAATGGCCCGGCCGAACCGTCGGAGCCTGCGCTCCTGGGACGCGAACGGCCTCGCCCGCCACGGCTGCCGCGGCGTCGCGGAGCACGTGAGGTTGAGGATTCTACCGCGTCGTCATCGCTGTCTGAGGAATCCGCGCCGACCACAGCCTTGACCGCAGTACGCGACCCTCCGCCGCCATTTGACGAGCCGCCGCCCGATGGCGCTGATTTCGCGCGTGAGGAGCCGCTGCGGGCGGGCTTCTTGGAGCCTGCCGGCGGACCGTCATCAGCGATCACGGCACGTGCGACGTGACGATCGACCTCTTCAATTCGTACGAGCGCCTTGGTGCCGATGCGGTCGAGCGCGTCTGTGATCGCGATGATGTAGTGACCGAGCTTCGCGACTGCGGCATCGTCCTCGTACATGTGCGGTTCGACCACGTGGACCATCACCTCGTCGCCGATCTGGAACGGCAGGGCCCGCTCCTGAACCTTCTGCTTCGTGCCCTCGTAAGAGACCTCGAAGTGCTCCAGGGGTAGACCGTCGCCGCCCTCGAAGTGGATTTCCTTGCCGGTCTCGCGTTCCAGTGCGCCGATCGGATCGCCGCTGCCGTGCAGCAGGGCCGCCGATACACGCGGGTTGACCTGAGCCAGGTAGGCCTCTGGCTTGGGGTTGTCAGCGATGTGGGCGCGCAGATGACGCTCGACGTGAAGCGCCACGGTGTCCTCGCTGAGTACGACACCTTCGCCGTCGCAGACCGGGCAGCGCTTGGTCATAATCTCGCGGACACCGTCGGTGACGTTCTGACGCGTCATCTCGACCAGACCAAGCGGTGAGATCTCGACGACGTGGGTCTTCGTACGGTCCTCGTCGAGCGCCTTGCGCATGACTTTCAGGACGGCGTCGCGGTTGGCGGCACGGGCCATATCGATGAAGTCGATGACGATGATCCCGCCGATGTCGCGCAGACGAATCTGGCGCACGGCCTCGTCTGCCGCCTCGAGGTTGGTGTGGGTGATCGTCTCTTCCAGGCCGCGAGCCTTGCCGCGACCGGTGAACGAACCGGTGTTGACGTCGATGATCGTCAATGCCTCGGTGTGGTCGATCACGAGGTATCCGCCGGAAGGCAGGTCTACGCGACGCGAGAGAATCTTTTGGATCTCCTTGTCGACGCCGAAATGCTCGAACAGCGGCCCCTTGCCGTCGTAACGAACGACGCGATCCGCCAGCTCCGGAGCAGTGCGAATCAGGAATGACTTGACGCGATCGAACTGAGCGTCATCGTCGATCAGCACCTCGTCGAGCTCGTCGGAGAAGACGTCGCGAATCACGCGAATTGAAAGGTCTGCCTCCTGGAAGATCATGCTCGGCGCGGTCGCCTCCTTGGCACGCCGCTCGAGCACATCGGTGAGCATGTGCAGATACAACAGCTCACGCTCGAAGTCCTTCTTCTTCGCACCGCGAGCTGCCGTACGGATGATCGTTCCGCCGCCACCGAGATCGAGATCGCGGGCCTCGCGGCGTAGGCGGACGCGCTCCTTGTCCTCAAGCCGGCGCGAGAAGCCGACGCCTTCACCCGTCGGGACGTAGACCATGTAGCGACCTGGGATCGCGAGCTGCATCGTCAGACGCGCGCCCTTGGTCTTCAGTGGGTCTTTGGTGACCTGGACGACGACCTCCTGGCCGCTCTTGAGCAGATCGGTGATACGGGCGCCTTTGCCGGTGCCGCGCTTGGCGACCTGCTTGCCGTTGACAACGATGTCGTCGACGTGCAGGAAACCGTTTTTCTCGTAGCCGATGTCGACGAATGCGGCCTCGAGACCGGCGACGACGTTTTCGACCTTGGCTTTATAGACATTGCCGACGATCGAGCGTTCGCCGCGTCGCTCCAGATAGAGCTCGGCGGTGCGCCAATCGGTCGAATCCTTGGCGGTCGACCCCGTCTTTTTCGGGGTACCGGCAGCCTCCAGCATTGCCACGCGAGTTTCATTACGGTCCGCGCTGACCAGAACATTCTTTTTCAATTTGACCTCAGATCAAAGGGTTGCCGGCGGTCCTCGAGTCGCGCGAATGAATCGCCACTGACTCGAGTAGGCCGAGCGCGACGAACGACACGATCAGTGAGGCCCCGCCATAAGACAGCAGCGGCAGCGTCACACCCGTGATCGGCATGATGCCGATGTTCATCCCGACATTTACGAATACTTGAAACATCAAAATCGCCACGACTCCCGCGGCGAGCAGGGTGCCGAACTGATCACGCGCGCTCGCCATGATGCGAAGCGCGCGCCACAGAAGCAGCGCGTACAAGGTGAGCACCACGGCGGCGCCGGCGAACCCGTAGGTCTCGCCGATGACCGCGAAAATGAAATCTGTGTGATGTTCAGGCAAAAAATTGAGTTGTGTCTGGGTGGCCAGTTCGGTTCCGCGGCCGGTGCGTTCACCGGCGCCGATCGCGATCTGCGCCTGGGCCTGTTGGTAGCCCTGACCGGCGAGATGTTCGCCCGGACTAAGGAATGATGTCAGGCGGTCGACTTGATAGGGCTTGAGGATGTTGATACCCGCTGCTGGAGCGGCCGCCAGCACGAGCGTCGCAAGCACCGCAACCGCCGCGAGAATGCCCGCGATGTGGTGCCACGGCACTCCCGCGACGAACAGAATTGTCAACGTGATCGCGCCGTAGACCAGTGCGGTGCCTAGGTCTGGCTGCAGGAAGATCAGCGCGGCCGGCAACGATGCCAGCCCGATCACCCCCATCGTCATACGCCCCGCGTTGCGGTCGCGCTGGCGTTCGATCACGAAGGCCGCGAGCACGGCGATGATCAACACCTTGCCGAGTTCCGAAGGCTGGATCTGAAAGAAACCGACATCGATCCAGCGACGCGAACCGCGCGCCGCACTGCCGAGCGCGAGGACGAGGACGATCGAGACAATCAAGAAGGCGTAGATCTGGGTACGCCATTCGCGTAGCCGCGTGTAATCCAGCCGTGAAACCAACAACATCGACGCCAGACCGACTGAGCCAAAGGCCGCCTGACGAAGCACGTAGAAATCCGGCGACCCCGGTACGTCGTCTTTAGTCGCCGCGTTGAGCACGATCAGGCTGACGGCGACCAGTCCGATCGTCGCGGCGAGCAACTGCCAGTCGAACCCGCGGATCGACACACCCGCGAGGTCCGTGCGAAATCGCTTGATTCCGGCCGCGACTCCTGTCGGGTCGATCGTCTGTGCGGGTATCTCTACGGTCGGCATCTTGGCTGCTGTTCCTAGAGCGTCCGCGACTTGCCGCGGACGAACTTTTGCTTGCCTTTGATGTTGAGCAGCTTGGCGAGGATCAGGCGTGCGGCCGGTGCGGCCGCTTCTGCGCCGAATCCTCCGCGCTCAACGGTTACGGCCACAACATAGCGAGGGTTCGGGTACGGAGCCAGCGCCACGTACCAAGACTGGTCCTCTTGTCCAACTCGCTCGACGGTGCCGGTCTTTCCGGCGATATCGCGCGGGAATCCTGCGAACACGTCGGTCGAGGTTCCGCCGGGCGCGGTGGCGGCTTGACGCAGGCCTTCGAGAATCGCCGAGCGATATCCCGGGCTCATCTTCACTTGCCGGCGCGCCGGTTGATCGATCTCTTGGATCACCTGCCCGCTGGAGTTGTCGATCCGCAGCCCGAGGTGCGGTCGCACGACGTAGCCACCGTTGGCCAGCGCCGCGTAGGCAATCGCCATCTGCAGTGGATTGGTCTGTAGATCGCCCTGACCGATCGAAAGGTTGACCGTGTTACCAACCGTCCAGAGATCGGGGCGCAGAGGGTCGCCTTTGAGTTCCTCACGCAACTTGGCCCGCCACTCAGGTGTCGGCACGAGACCAGTCGCCGCGCCCGGTAGGTCGATGCCCGGAGCGCGGCCGACGCCGAGTCGCGTCGCCCATTTCTGAATGAGGTTTCCGCCCTTGTCGTCGGCGCGAATGCCGAGCGTGTAGAAGTAAACGTCGGACGAAACGCGTAATGCATCGACCAGATTGACCGCCCCATGCGGGGTTCGACCGGCGTTCTCGAACTCGCGGTCGCCGAGCTTGATGAATCCGCGATCGTTGACGACAGTGCTCGGAGTACTAATACCGCCCTCCAAGCTCGCGATCGCGGTGATCGGCTTGAACGTCGAACCGGAGGGATAGAGCGCTGCGATCGCGCGGTTAGTCAAGGGCGAACCATTTGCCTTGGAAGTCAGCGCTTTGTACTCAGACTGCTTGAGAACGCCGGTGTAGACGTCTGGGTCGAAAGTCGGGAAGCTACCGAGGCCGCGAATCGAGCCATCCTTGATGTCCATCGCGACAAACGCCGAGCCATGCGAGACCGCTCCGCGAGACGCGAGCTTCAGTGCCTCCTCACCGGCTTTCTGCACGCCGAGGTCCAGCGTCAGCCGCAGACTCTCGCCGGCCTCCGGGCTGACACCGGGAAGCGTTCCGCGCTGACGATCGGCGACATCGACCTGAATTCTCTGGGTCCCGCTGCGGCCGCGTAGATATCGGTCGTAGGTGCGC
Organism: Solirubrobacterales bacterium; assembly: GCA_049274915.1. Classification (GTDB taxonomy): domain Bacteria; phylum Actinomycetota; class Thermoleophilia; order Solirubrobacterales; family JACPNS01; genus JACPNS01. Next base: position 4,847 of record JBASTN010000038.1, on the reverse strand, counting down.
TCAAGCCCCTCCTGCCCGACGCGATCGCCCTGCACGGCGTTCTCATAATCGACACCGTCGAGCTGATCCTCGCTGACCTCGCGCACGTAGCCGAACAGATGCGCCGCAAGCTTGCCGTGCGGATAGCTGCGTTCGAACGTTTGTGACACCTCGATGCCGGGATAGTCGTCTTTGCGCTCACGAATCGCGACAACATTCTCGAAGCTGACGTCCTCGGCTGCGGTGGCATTAGCGAACGGGAGTTGGATCAGCGAGTCGAGCATCCGTGTCTTGATCCGTGAGCGCGGCTCGCCGAGCACGCGGGAGAGTCGTGTCAGTAACGGCGCAAACGCGTCTTCGGCGATCACGAGATTTCCGCGCTTGCCCACGTGGATGCCCCAGCGCCGACGATCGACTTCGATCCGCCATGACCCGCGGTTATCGACCAGCAGCCTGCCGTCGCGATCGAGGATCTTGCCGCGCGGCGCCTCAACGCGTACCTCGCGCACACGGTTGTCGTTTGCCTGAGCTAGGTACTGGTCGCCGGAAAGCACCTGCAAGAACCACAGCCTGAAGAAGACGATTGCAAATAGTGCGAGAGCGACCACGCCGATCAGAGCGATGCGCAGCGATGTGCGAGACGTCAAGCCCTGCTGGTTGTCGGGCAACCGGTAGAACGGGGACGGAGAACTCACAGGCCTCCCCCACGCCGCAGTTTTGAAGCGAGACGTCGCCGACGCCGCAGATCGATCGTCGGTGGGGCGAGCACGCTCGTCGGAACGAGGTCGGCACGACGCCGGCGAATCATCGGATCAGACCGGCCGAGTGACGGCATCAACGCCCAGCGGGCCAGTTTGTAGAGCGGCGAAGCGAGAATCGCACCAAACACACCGCTCCAGAGTGTCTGAGTGAACATCGGCCAGAACTCAGGCGCTGGCTGGCCGAGCGAGAACTGCATTACCGCGAAGCCGACGGTGAAGTAGATCGCCGCCATCGCGCCGACGACGGGATTGACGAGCGGATGCACGGGATCGCGCAACTCACGCAGCAGGCCGGCCGCGTAACCGCCAACAGTCAACAGCAGCGAACTGACGCCCATCGTCTGAAGCAACATCATGTCGATCAAGAAGCCGGCGGCGAAGCCAGCGGTCCCGCCGACCGTGCTGCCACCGATCAGTCCGAGCATCACTACGAGCACTGGAATCGTGTCCGGAACGACGCCGAACAGCCGAAACTGCGTGATCACAGTGATCTGCACCAGCACCGCGCCGACGACCAGCGCCGACGTGCGAAGGAATGTTATTCCGGCCTCCGGAGTCATCTCACAGCACCCATATCAACGGCCCTTGCGGGTCAGAACCTCAACGATCTGTATATCGCGCATATCGACAAACGGCGTCAGGTGAACGCGGCCATAGAGGTCGCGCTCCTCGGCGTCGACCTTGCTGATCTTTCCGATCGGGATACCGGGCGGGAACAGTGAGTTGACCTCACTCGGCTCGGAGACCGTTCCGGAGGTGACGACCATCGTGCCAACGCGGATCGCTCCCCGCTCTCGCACGTAGGCAAGCTGAAGATCGTCGGCTCCGGCCTGACCACCGGCACCCGGTTGGACGATGCCGAGAATCTGCCTGCCCGCGACCAGTCCCGCCACGCCGCTGGTCGAGTCGGTCAGCAGCGTGACCTGCGCTGCGTGCGAGGACACACTGGTGACCTTGCCTGCCAGCGCGCCGTCGGCAATCACCGGCTGGTTGACGCGGATGCCAGCGCTGCTGCCCTTATCGATCGTCACACGGCCGTACCACTCGGTCGGCGAGCGCACGATCACCCGGGCGGCGACCGGTGTGCGTCCCGCCGGAAACACATCGTCCTGATTGAAATCGACGAGGGCGCGAAGTTGTTCGTTCTCGGTGTCGGCCTGTTGCAGGCGCGCGGCGGCGATCCGGGCATCCTTCAGCTCATCCTTCAATTTCTCGTTCTCGCCCTTCGCCTCAATCGAGTCGCCGATCCAGTTGACCGCGTCTCGCGCCGGCTTGATCGCCCCGCTTGCGAGATCCTGTAGCGGCGACAGCACCTCCATCGCACCGCGCTGAACGGCGTGCAGAGCGCCGCCCGTGGTCTCGCTGAAGTAGACCGTCAGTAGGACGATCGATAAGCCGATTAGTCCGAACGCGGCTAGGCGGCGGCGGCGGATCTGCTTTCTGCTTGGCATTTCACTCCTGGCTGGCGCCCGACAGAGCTGAGGCCGGCGGGCGTTCGCGTAAATCTCTGGTTACTGACTGTGGCGCGCATCACCGTCAAGACATCCCCGACGACCGGGCCGTGGCCCGCGTCCCTATCGGCGACGGCGGCGCGCCTTGCTTGTGCGGTGGATCGCCTCGAACTCCTCGAGCGAACGGCCGGAGCCGATCGCCACACAGGTCAACGGCGATTCCGCGAGGTGCGTCGGAATCTGGGTCTCGTCACGGAGGCGGTCCGGGAAGCCTTTCAGCAGCGAACCGCCGCCGGCCAGCATGATGCCACGGTCCATGATGTCGGAAGCCAGTTCTGGCGGAGTCTGGTCGAGCGTCACGCGGATCGAATCGATGATCTGGCTGACCGGCTCGTCGAGAGCCCGCTGCACTTCTTCGCTGGTTAGAACGATCGTCTTTGGCAGACCGGTGACGAGGTCGCGCCCGCGAATCTCGGCCTGCACCTCGTCGGGCATTGGGAACGCCGAGCCGATCTCAAGCTTGACCTCTTCGGCGGTCTGCTGGCCGATCATCAGCTTGTACTCGCGCTTCACATAGGTGACGATCGCTTCGTCGAGTTCGTCGCCGCCGACACGAATCGACTGAGAGGTGACGATCCCTCCCAGCGAGATCACGGCGACCTCGCTGGTACCGCCGCCGATGTCGACGATCATGCTGCCGGTCGGCTCGCTGACCGGCAGGCCCGCACCGATCGCCGCCGCCATCGGTTCTTCGATCAGGTAGGCCTGACGGGCACCGGCGGACAGGCAAGCTTCTTCGACGGCGCGCTTCTCGACGCCGGTCACGCCCGACGGCACACAGACGACAACGCGAGGATGCGCCCAGCGGCTCTGGTGAACTTTCTGAATGAAGTGTCGGAGCATCTGCTCGGTCACGTCGAAGTCGGCGATAACGCCATCTTTGAGCGGGCGGATCGCGGTGATCGTGCCCGGTGTACGACCCAGCATGCGCTTAGCCTCGACACCGACCGCGTGGACATCGCCGGTCTGCGAATCGATCGCGACGACCGACGGTTCGCTAAGCACAATTCCGCGCCCACGGACATAGACCAGCGTGTTCGCTGTTCCGAGGTCGACGGCCATGTCGCGGCCACCGAAACCTGTCATGTATGACAAAAGTCCCAAGCTGGATTAAGTGTGAGGGTGCTTTGAGCTACCTGCTGAAGAAACCGGGATCGAAACCGGTCCGACGCACACGCTGCGTCACCGGGTCTGCCCTTGCGCGGCAGTCTAGCGGGAGGCCCTATTTTCCAGGTCTTTTGTTTTCAGTCTGGAAGCGGGATTGCAGCCGCGAGAGTGGCCGTCAGCGGTGAAGCTCGGGGACCAGCTTGAGCAACTCGACGACCGAGAGTCCAACAATGTTCAGGTAGTCGCCGTTGATCGCGCGGACCAACGTCGCACCGCGCTGCTGAATCGCGTAACCGCCTGAGCGCTCGCGCCACTCCCCCGTCTCCACGTAGAGATCAATCTCGCGGTCAGTCAGATCTCGAAAGCTCACATCGGTCGCGACAGACACGCTGCGCTCCACTGAGTCGGGGCCGATCGCGGCGATTCCGCCGAGCACCTGGTGGTCGGTGCCCGCGAGGCGCCGCATCACGCGCGTGGCATCGTCCCGATCCACCGGTTTTCCGATTACGTCGCCGTCGTGGGCAATCACTGTGTCGGCACCGATCACGATGTCGCCGGCGGGGCGGCGGCTCGCGATGTCGCGGGCCTTAAGCAGCGCGTTCTCGACGACGACCGATCCCGGATCGCCGGACTCGATCTCGTCGACGCCAGAGGCGACGATCTCGAACTCGATGCCGAGCTGCTCGAGAATCGCTTTGCGTTGAGGCGATTTTGAGGCGAGTATGACCATGGCGACACGCTGCGGTGCCACCTCCTCACCCGGTCGAGTGTGAGGAGGTGGATCGACTTACGAGGCTTAAAGCTCGGGGAAGAACAGACCAATCTCGCGCGCGGCCGATTCCGGTGAGTCCGACCCGTGCACCAGGTTGTTCTGAACCTCGAGACCGAGGTCGCCGCGGATCGAACCCGGCGCTGCTGCCTCGATCGGGTCGGTTCCGCCGATCACCTGACGTGCCGCCGTGATCGCGCGCGGTCCCTCGAGGACCAAAGCAACCAGCGGACCAGAGGTGATGAACTCGACGAGTTCACCGAAAAAGGGACGCTCAGAGTGTTCGGCGTAGTGCTGCTTTGCGAGGTCTTCAGTCACCGTCATTTGCTTCAGCGCGGCGAGCTTGAGGCCCTTACGCTCGAAACGGCCGATCACTTCACCGGTGAGGTTGCGTGCGAAGGCATCGGGCTTGACGAGAATCAGTGTGCGTTCCATGTGTGTCTCCTGGGATCTGGGCGAGGGCGCGGCGCGGTTCGTGGCCGGTGCTTACTCGCTGAGGTTTAGTGGCTTGCTGCGCGCCGTAAACGTTTACGGGCCGTCGGTGCCGGCTGCCGGTGGACGGCGAGTCGGCTCGCCCACGGCAGGGCGCTGCGTCTGGCTGGGTGACTGGCTGGGTGACTGGCTGGGTGACTGGCTGGGGCGCGTCGGCGCTGAACCTTGCGCCGGGCGGGAGGACGGCTTTGCTGGTGCAGCAGCGGGCTGGCCGGGGCCACCTTGGGC
>JBASTN010000037.1:0-2301 GCA_049274915.1 Solirubrobacterales bacterium | reverse complement strand
CCCGGGGCTGTACAACGTCTATAACGCCGTGGCGGCAGCGGCAGCGGCCTGCGCGCTGGAGTTGAACAACGCGGTGATCTCCGGCGGCCTCGCTGCTGCGCGAGCGGTCTTTGGACGCGTCGAGACGGTTGAGATCTCGGGCCACTCGGTCGCAATTCTGCTGATCAAGAACCCAACCGGCGCTAACGAGGTGATTCGCACGATCGCGGCCGAGCACAGCCCCTTCGATCTGTGGATTGCACTCAACGACAGGATCGCCGACGGGCACGACATCTCGTGGGTTTGGGATGCCGACTTCGAGCGCCTAGCTGGCAAGCTCCGCTCTGTGACGTGCTCGGGCACACGAGCGGAGGAGATGGCACTTCGACTCGCCTACGCCGGCATCGAGCGATCACGGATCCTCGTCGACAATCACATCGAGCGCTCGTTCGACGCTGCCGTCGGGCGCGCGGTCTCTACGGCGATGCCGATCTACGCCCTGCCGACCTACTCGTCCCTACTTGAGCTTCGCACCGCGATCGCACGCCGCGGCGATGCGCCTACCTACTGGGAGAGCTGACCGTGGCGACCGGCAAGACGCTCCGAGTCTGTGCGCTCTATCCGTCGCGCATGAACATCTACGCCGATCGTGGGAACATGATTTTGCTTGAACGACGCTGCGCAGCACGCGGGATCGGGTTTGAGCTGACCGGAAGTGAAGCCGGAGACGCGATCGATCCCTCCGACTATGACCTCTTCTACATCGGCGGCGGACAGGATCGCGACCAAGAACTGATCGCGCAAGACATGCTCGACAGTAAGCGCGACGCGCTCGCCGAAGCCGCCGACGGCGGGCGGGTGATCCTAGCCGTGTGCGGTGGATACCAGCTGCTCGGCGAGTCCTACGAGCTCGACGACAGAACGATCCCCGGCCTCGGACTGGTCGATTTGCGAACGGTTCGCGAGCCGGGTCCCCGTCTGATCGGAAACGCAATCGTCGACGTCGAACTAGATGGCGCGACTCACCGGCTCGCGGGCTTTGAGAACCACGGAGGCCGCACTTATCTCGGCTCTGACGCCGAACCCTTGGGCCGGGTTGTCGAGGGCTTCGGAAACAACGGCACCGATGGCTTCGAAGGCGTCCGACGGAAGAATGTTTTCGGCACCTACCTGCACGGCCCGCTACTGCCCAAGAATGCGTGGTTCGCAGATCACCTGACGGCAGTGGCCCTCGGTCGGGACGCCCCCCTGGAACTGGCGGAGCTCGACGACCGGCTCGAACGGCAGGCCCATGACTGCGCCGTGCGCGCGGCGCGCAGATCGACCCGCTTCGGACGCCTGCGCTCACGCAACAGCTGATGTTGGACTCTGTCTTTACCTACGTGCTCTTAGCCGCGGGCAGCCCAGAGGTCGCCGACGGTCTGCTCGCCTTGTTTGTCTTGTTGATCGCCGCAAAGCTCGGTGAAGAGATTTTTCGCCGCATCAAACAGCCCGTAGTGATCGGCGAGATCGCTGCTGGGTTAATCGTCGGTCCGGCCGTCCTTGGCTTCGTTGAGCTGACCACGGTCGTTGAAGTCTTCTCCGAGCTGGGAGTCATTTTCTTGTTGTTCTGGGTCGGGCTCGAGACCAAGCTGAGCGACCTCACCACGGTCGGGCGTTCAGCCACCGCCGTTGGCCTGCTTGGCGTGGTGCTGCCAACCGGCATCGGCATCGGTCTCGCGCTGGCGTTCGGTGCCTCGACGGCGACGGCGGTCTTCATCGGTGCGGCCCTCGCAGCCACCAGCGTTGGCATCACGTCTGCGCTGCTTGTCGAGCTCGATCTCCAATCAACGCGCGCAGCCCGGACGATTCTCGGCGCGGCGATAATCGACGACGTGTTGGCGCTGATCGTGCTGGCGATTGCCACCGGGATCGCCGTCGACGGTGACCTCGATGTCGGCGACATCGGCCTACTGATCGCGATCGCAATCGGCTTCCTCGGATTCGTCGCGATCGGAGGCTCGCGTCTACTCCGAGCGCAGCCGCAGATTCTCGAGACCCCGCGTTTCGCCGATTCCCCGCTGATGCCGGCCGTGATCATCTGTTTAGGGCTCGCCGTTTTGTCTGCCGAAATCGGTTTGGCGGCAGTGATCGGAGCGTTTCTCGCGGGCATGATCATCGCCGAAACGCGCGAACAGAACTCGATTGAAACCGAGGTCGCACCGCTCTACGCGTTCTTCGCGCCGTTCTTTTTTGCGACGATCGGAGCACAGGTCGCGATCAGCGCATTCAAGGAGCCTGAGAAGATCGCGCTGCTGGTCGGCGTCACTGCACTCGCGGTAG
>JBASTN010000036.1:0-9745 GCA_049274915.1 Solirubrobacterales bacterium | reverse complement strand
CGACCAGGACCGGCGATCAACACGTACACGGCGAGTCCCAGCAGATCCAGCCGTTGCAGCACGTCCCAGACGCCGAACTCGACCATCCCCGGCGGTCCGGCAACGATCAGCAGGACGGCGGCGTGGCGCGTGTACCAGCCTGTCGCCATCCCGAATGCGACGAGCGCCATCACCACGCCCAGCACGATTCCGGGGAGGTTCGACTGCAGATCCATCGCTGGCGAGAGGTAGACGCCGAGGCTCAGCAGCCCGATCAAAGACACCGCCAAATGCATTCGGATTGCAAACGGCATCCAGGGCGCGAGCCGACCGAGGAACGGGATGTCGATGCCGGGGAAGAAGCGTGCGACCAGCCGCACGATCAGCATCAGCCCGACGGCGATACCCAGCAGGATGATCGTCGCGGACTGCCCCGCGAACGACCAGTCGGTGGCGAAATGTCCTGTTTCGAACCACTTTTCGTGCGCGAGGGGCATCAGTTGCTCACACTACTAATCGTCGTGGAGCTGCGGTCGGGAGGGCCTCGCCCTCTGTGCCAGTCCGCTCGCCTCGAATTCGGTACTCGATGGGCGTCGTGTGTAGACTGCTCCGACTTTCGTGTGTACCAATATGGTGCTCGCCATATTGGAGTAATTCTCGGCTGTAGATGGGGTCGGCGTCGACGACGCCCACGCGTTTTGCGGCTGGCGAACCTGGGCAGGCTGCGAACCTGGGCAGGCTGAAGGAGGCGTAACTCGTATGAACGCAATCGTATGCAGTGGCTGTGGTGCCGGTGTCGTTGAAGGCGATCGCTTCTGTATGAGCTGCGGGGCCGCAGTGCCGACGGGCGCTGCCGCGGTTCAAACTCAAACTCCACCTAGCGCGGCAGTCCCATCGACTCCGCCCTACTCGGCCCCCTCGCCTGGCTACTCGCCGCCTGCGGCCTCCGGATACCCCGCCGCGGGCCAAACCGGATATGTAATGGTTGACGCGCGGCCCCAGAATGGTTTTTGGCGGTTCTCCGTCGGCTGTTTGCTTACGGCTCTGGCGACCTTGACGCTCGGCTTGCTCGGCGTACTGGTGGTCTCGATCGGGCTGGCGATCGGCGCATTCGTGGCCTCGGCCTCCTCGCAGCGCAACGCAGAGCGCGTGTCGTCGGCATTCGTCGTTACCGGAATCACCGCAGTGTTGCTCGGCATCTACGGGGTAGTTTGGTCGACTGCCGAGCTCACAATCAATTTGGGCCTGCACTCGTTCGGCATGCTCGACGAGACGGTCTACAGCTCGGTCGACTACGAGGCGATCGAGCTGATCTTGCAAGTGGTTTCGGCGATTTCGCTGCTCGCCGGAATTGCGCTTCTGATAGCCAGCGCCGTACGTCAACAGCCGCATCCGTCCGCGCCGGCCCCGGGGCAGCGCGGATATATGTCATGAGCCGCACGAACTGCGGATGATCGACGAACCGACACCGCAGGCTCCTGGTAGGCGTGTTGCCCTGGCGATTCTCTGGCTCGGCGCGGTCGCGGCGATCACCGGCGCGGTCGCGATCGGGTGGTTCATGCACGCGTGGCTCGATGGCGGGGACGACATCAGTATCGATCGGCCAGTAAACGTCGTTCAAAGTGAGCCGATCGTCAGCGGCTACGTGCCAAACGTGCTCGGCCTCAGCAAGCAGTCGGCGCTTCAGGCGATGGTTGATTCTGGGGTCAAGCCCTCGGCTATTTCGACCGAGATTATGCCGCACATCGGCGACCTCGGGCTCGTGGTTGACCAATCGCCCGGCCCGGGCTCGAAGCTCAAGAACTCCAAGGTCACGCTGGCGCTGAGCGGACCGGCCACGATGCCTGATCTCACCGGCGACACGCTTGATTCCGCGCGCACTCGACTGACCAAGATGGGCGCCAAGATCAGCACCACCTATCGCTTCAATCAGGGCGCCCGCGAGAATCAGGTTCTGACCACGACGCCCGGCGTTGGGCAGCCGCTGAAGTCCTCAGTTGAACTCGTCGTAGCCGAGCCGTCGACGAGCGTGTTCCTCGCCGATGTCGAGCCGCTGACAAACGACTGCAACGGCGAAGCAGCGATTCTCGACGGAAACGAACTTGAGCACTCCTTGGTTTGTACGCCAGACGCTGGTCAGCCCGCGACCGCGATCTACCGGCTCAATCGCAAGATCGAATCGTTTGCTGCGACCGTAGGACTCGCCGACGATGGCGATGACTCCGCCCCCGTGAGACTCGTCATCCACCGAGATCGCGAACTGGTTGCGAATTTCACTGTGCGCTTCGGCCAGGCTCGCGAGATCAAGATTTCGGTCGCCAGCGCCTTGCGACTTACATTGGAGGTGCGTGGAGGCGGTGGTAGCTCTGACGTCCTGGATTCCAAGGCGGTGCTCGGAAATGCAAGGTTGATCGGTGGTAGTTCGGCGATCGACGCGATCTCGGCCGACGACACGCAACCGTGATCCAGTTGACACGCCCGTTGGCCTGCGTGTTCATGGCGCTGATCGTGCTTTCGCAGTTCTTAGCGTCGCCACCTGCATCGGCCGCGCCTAGTTCGGCGGACGCACCGATAATGCTTGTCGTCGACTCATCCGGCTCGATGAGCGAGGACGACGGAACAGGCACGATCAAGATCGACGGAGCGAAAGTCGCACTGCTCGACTTTCTCAACAATATCTCCGAGAACACGCCGCTGGGATTGCTCAGCTATCCGTCGAAATCCGGCGGTAACTGCGACCCGGGCTTGCCAGCGTTCGACATTACCAATCGCGACCCCGCGACGATGTCCGCATTCATCCGCGGCCTCGAACCCGACGGGGACACGCCTACAGCGGAGGCATTGCGGACCGCATTCGAGGAGATTAAGCAGAGTCACGGAAGCGGGACGCTGGTGCTCGTTTCCGACGGTGAGAGCACCTGTGATCCGCCGTGTGACGTCGCCAACGAACTCGCCGACCAAGGAGTCGATATCGACACGATCACGGTGGGTTTTCGCATCTCTGACAGCGGGCGTGAAGAGCTGGAATGCATCGCCGACGCACTCAACGGTAGATACGTAGACGCCAATGACAACGGCGAACTACAGGGGATCCTCGATGACCTCTCACAGCCGAAGCTGACGATCTCACAGCTCAGTAACCCGGCTCGAGTGGTGGCCGAAGCGGGCGGTGAAGCCGATGGTCGGGTGAAGATTGAAGCGACTATCAAGAACGAGGGCAAACGCGAGGCAACTGACGTCTCGATGCGGCTCCGCTTCGACCTCAACGGTCCGGGTGTCGCGCGACCGATCGTGCGGATAGGCAACCTTGCCGGCGGCGCCTCACTGAAGGTCGCGTGGCAGGTCTGGCCGCCCGCCACGGCAATCGATCACAGAGTGAATTTCACCGTGATTGGGTCGGCCACCAACAGCCCGACGGACGCACAGCGGACCGGAACTTTTCGCGTGATCGACCTCAACTCGGCCGCGGATGCCGGGTCAATTCTTAAGGGTAAGAAGCGGATCGCGATTCTCGGAGATTCCTACTCCTCCGGCGAGGGGGCAGAAAGCTATATCCGAGACAGCGATCGCATCGGAAGCGCCTGTCATCAGAGTTCCGATACGTATCTGCGCGAGGTGTTTGCACTTCCGGATTCGAACGTGATCGCTTGCTCCGGGGCGGTCGCCAACGACATTTCAGCGGCCAACCAGCCCAACAGTAAGCCCGCTCAAGCAGCGGAACTCGCGCAGCTCTACGAGCGCAAGACCGGCAGCGTCCAGGCCGTTGTGATGACGCTGGGCGGCAACGACTTCCAGTTTCCGACGCTCGCAAGGTCATGCATCCTTGCGTCTCACACCTGTGACGACCGCGTCTACGACAAGCCCGGCCTCGAGCTTTGGGGCGGCACGCCGTTCGCGGAGTTCAAGAATCGCGGCGTCGGCAATCAGGGATCTGCTGAGCGGGCGGCGATCAAGTCTGCCTACGAGTCAATTCACGCGGTGCTCAATAGCGCGCAGGCGGTCGCTCGCCGCGGCTCGATCGCGCCGATTATCGTCCTTGGCTATCCATTACCGATCCCGTTAACTGGACGTTCATGCCTGCCGATGGCCGACAAATTGTCGAGGGGCGAGATCTTGGCGGTCGGCGGTTTCGCGCTCGAGCTCAACGCGGTGATCGAGGGAATCGTTGCCGATCTTCGATCCGAGGGCAAGGCGGTCTTTTACGTGCCCAACACTGAGAATGCGTTGCTTCCAGATCACACAGTCTGCGACCCGCCCGATCGCGCGTTCGCGCGGTCGCTCGTGTCCGCCGATCCAGCGGTGTTCGAGATGTTCCCCCGAATCACCGGCGCGATCGCAGCGAAAAACCCGACATATTTCTGGTCCAAAGACTTCAAGAACTCGATGCGTAGTGCGAGCGAGCTTGTACACCCCAACGCCAAGGGCTACGCCGCCGTGTCAAGCGCGATCCTGCGCTGGACGCGTGGCCCCGGCGGACAGGCCGCAAACGAATTCCTCAAAACCGTTGAGGCGGAACCGACAGCCACACTGTCCACCGGCCTCACCAGCGACGGAATGGTCGACGAAAACGGAAACCTGATCCTGCAGGGCGGTAGTCGCTACCCCTTGACTGTTGACGGGTATGCGCCGCAGAGCGATGCCTCGGCCTTCTTGCGCTCGCAGCCACAGCTGGCGGCGCACGCGGTCGCCGACCAGGGCGGACGGATCAAGGTCGAAGTCCCAATCCCTTCCGAGCTTGAGGCCGGACAGCATCACATCGAGGTGGTCGGATTTGGCCAGAATGGCAAGCAGCTGAAGAAGACCGTCGCCTTTCAGATCACAGCGGATCGCACACCGTCGGTCGGTCTGATTCTCGCGGCGATCGCACTCGTCGCGACTCTGCTGGGGCTGCTGCTCTTCGGGCTCTCGCGCGGTGCTCGCGCACAGTTGAGAACGTCGGCGTTGCATGAAGGCGCAGTGTGAGGCGCCTCCTCGCACTATTGAGCCGTCATCAAGCTCGACTCATCGTCACGCTCGGAGCGATCGCCACAGCGCTCGGAATCTGGGGACACATGATTGCGGGCGCGGGATTCGACGATGCCGCGTACTCGACAGCGCGACTATTCGCCCTGGAGTTCGACTCGCCGGGGGTGACGCTCCCGACACAGATCGAAGTGGCGCGGTTTCTCGCACCGGCGGTGACGGCGGGGGCGATCTGGAGGACGGCGGCGGCGTTCCTGCGGGAAGAGATCGACGGCGTTGTTGTGCGTTGGCGATACCGCAACCACATTTTAATTTGCGGTGCTGGCGACCGCGGAAGCCAGCTCGCTCGTGCGTTCCGTCATCACACGGACCCGGATGAGAGCTCGCGAGTCGTAGTGCTCGATTCTGATGCCGGTTGCGCCAACATCGACGGCTTGCGCAGCTTAGGGGCTCGTGTACTGGTCGGCGACGCGACAAACCGAGAGGAGCTTCTGCGGGCGGGAGCCCGAACTGCATCTCGCGTGATCTGCGTCACCGGCTCCGATAACGACAACGCCGCGATCGTCTCGCAACTCGGCCAGTTGCATGATGGAACTCACTTGCAAAATATCCACAGCCATGTGAGTAGCCCGTCGCTCGACGCTCAGCTGACAGCACACAGCATTTCTGCGATGAACGATGGTCAGGCCGTGGAATGGTTTAACACCGAGCGTCGCGCTGCGAGTTCACTGCTCTCAGACTTTTTCTCCACTTATCGTGCCGCGACCGACCGTGGCCACGATACCCGCGGTTTTGCGGTGGTGGGATCTGGACAAACGGCCCTCAGTCTACTTTTGGAAGCGGGCAGGCAGTGGTGGGCACTGCAGTCGGGTGCCGTCGTGGCAGGAGGCGCGAAGCCGGACGTTCTAGGGAGGTTGCGCGTGAAGATCGTCGACCCTGACGCCGAGTCAGTCGTGCGCCAGGCGCGCGCAGGACTGCGCGGTATCGAGCAGATCCTTGAGATCAGCACGATGGCTGCAGATGATGCCATCGCCGATTGGATTCCGCAGAACTGGCGTGTCGTATTCGTCGCTCTCGACGACCCAATCGCCGCCATGACTGCTGGGCTTGAGTTACGGCAGAGATGTCCGACTTCAGCCGGAACCGAGATTGTCGTGCGTGTGCTGATCGATGCGGACGGACTTGCCGGCGCTTTCCAAGCTGGAGAGGACCCGAACGGTCCACTGCATGTTGTCAACATCATCAAGGAAACCTGCAGCGTACGTTTCGTGCAGTCGAGCCTGATCGAACAGCTGGCGCGCGAAAATCACTACGTCTACCAACTGGCCGTTGAACATGAGCCAGCGTCGAAACGATGGACCGAACTGGACTCCGCGTTTCGGTCGGACAACCGTGCCGCCGCTTTCCATCATGTTGAATCCAAGCTGAAGGCGCTGGGCGCCGCGCTGGTCCCGGTCACCAACCTGCAGGATCACGAAACGTTGGTGCTGGAGGATTCCGAAGTCGAACGGCTCAGCCGGATGGAGCACGATCGCTGGGTCGCTGCCAAACGCGCGACCGGTTATGAGTATGGGCGATCCCGAGACGCGATGCACCACCCAGACATCGTCGATTGGGAGGGGCTTTCGGAACAGTCCCGGGAGCGAGATCGAATGTTCGTGCGTGCGTTGCCGCAGATGTTCAACGCCTGCGGGTACCGCTTGGTCAGGATCGGGAGTGCACCTGACGTTCGCGACCGGGGCTCAACAGATGCGAGCTAGCCGGTCGCCACATGGTGCCGCATTTCGGTCGCGCTTTCGGGGCAAAGCTATAGTCATCGGACTCTGAACAAATGACCCAGCCTGCCGTATTTATCAGCTACGCCTCCGAAGACAAAGAGGCCGGGAATCTCCTTTGTGGAAGGCTTGAAGCGGCGGGCATCGACTGCTGGATCGCGCCGCGCAACGTCCACGCGGGCCAGCGTTACGCCGAGGCGATAATCGAAGCGATCGAGTCCTGTCGCGTGTTCTTGATCCTCTTCAGCGCGAACGCGACCGCTTCGCCGCATGTGCGTAACGAGATCGAGGAAGCTGCCGGCCACGACAAGGCGATCGTGCTGGTGAGAATTGACGACGCTGATCCGCGCGCAAACCGACAGGTCAGTCTCTTCCTGGGAAGTCACCAGTGGTTCGACGCCAGTGAGGGCGCACTTGCCAACCACTTTGATGGCATCGTGAGCGCAGTCGGGCGGCTCCTCGATCGATCGACGATAACTACCTCTAGCCAATCCGGCCTAAGGACGAGCTCGGGAAACGCGGCGCCCGGGCCGGCATCGGTCGCGCCCCTCGTGGAGCCCGACGGGGGCATCAATCGAGCGATCGGCATCGAAGTCGGGTCGTCTAGGTTGCGCGGAAGAGTCGTCGATCTCGACCGACCGGCCGCTGAGATCGGGGAGCCAGCGCAGTATTTCCAAAAGGTTCGCGACCCCGCTACGGCGCGCACCGTCCTGCAACAAACAAAAGAACTCGTCGCGCTGATGCTCGAAGATCACTTCAAAGATTCGCGTCCTGTCGGCATCGGAATCGCCGCACCTGGCCAGATTGACCTGAGGGCTGGCACGTTGAAGTTCGGACCGAACCTATTCGGCGCGCGCAACCTACCGTTCAAGACGACTCTTTCCGGGGCTTTCCCTGGCATTCCGATTCGTGTGGATAACGAGGTTCGTTGCGCCACTCGCTGCGAACTGCATATTGGTGCCGGCATCGAGTTCGACAGTTTCGCCTGCATGTTTATTGGCACTGGGGTTGGTTCAGGGACGGTGATCGATCGACGAGTCCACTTCGGTCACAACTTCTGCGCCGGCGAGATAGGCCACGTGAAGATCGGCCGGACAGGGCCTCCCTGCGCCTGCGGCCAGATTGGCTGCCTGGAAACCTTCGTCAAGGCTCAGTCCGTGGTGGCGCGGGCTGAGGCAAAGGCAATCGACTGGGAGAGTCGTGGCCTCAAAACGTTGCTTGGCGGCTCGGGGGAGCCGCTGACTCCTATCTCGATAGTGGCGGCGCTGGCAGAGAACGACGAGGCTGCCCAAGAGGTCGCTGACGAAGTCGGCGAAGACCTGGGCCTAGGAATCGCGAACTATCTGAATGTTATGAACCCCGCGGCGGTGATTATTGGCGGCGGATTGATCAGCGGTTTCTTCCTTTACATGATCGATCGAATCACGCACAGCATTCAAACGAACGCGTTGGCCGAAGTATCGAATACGCCAATCATCCAGTCCGGACGCAGTGAGGACAGCATCGCGATTGGTGCTGCTTTCCTATTTCACCCAAACGACGAGTGGCCGTTTTGAATCGATCGAACACCTCCGAGATAACCGTAATCGGAAACTTTTCGCTTGACTTTGTCGACGGTGAGGGCCCGCTTGCTGGCGGGTGCCCTTCATTTGCAGGCAACGCAATTCAGGCGAGTGGTGTTGGTGGACGAGTGATCGGCAAGATGGCGGAGTCCGATAGACACGTGTTCGCTGAACTGATTAACAGGTCTCCGGCCCCCATCAGCGTGCTCAGCGCTGAATCCACCAGTTCGTTCATTCTCGATTACGATGGCGACGCGCGGGTTACGTCAGTAGGAGCTATCGGCGATCAATGGACCGTGAACGATGTCGCACGGTGCAAGTTCGCCACAGAGTGGATACACATAGCGCCACTGCTGCGAGATGAGTTCGGGGCTGAGACGCTGGCGGCGATTGTCGCTGATGGGCATCGGATATCGCTTGATGGCCAGGGCTTGGTGCGGCCGCCCGCTCTTGGGGAGCTCATCCTGGATCATAACTTTGATCCCGAAATACTGGCTTCGATTTCGATTCTGAAGCTCGCTTCGGAGGAGGCGGATGCGTTGGCTGGCGGCGTGTTCGATAAAGCGGTCGCCGAACGACTTGGAATCCCGGAAATTCTCGTCACGTTCGGGTCAGAGGGCTGTGCTCTTTATGTTGATGGAACGGTGTCACACGTTCCGCCGGCCGCAGTCGTATCCGGGGTGCACGCAACCGGAGCTGGCGATTGTTTCACGGTCGCCTACGTCGCCGCTCGCACACGTCGCACGCCGCCGCGCGAAGCGGCAAAGGTCGCGAGTTTGGCGGTAGTTGAGATGCTAGAGGAACGATCCGGCCGGTAACCGCGGCCAGCCAACTTGTGGGATACTACGCCGATGACCCCAGCAGCAGAATTCACTAGCCGCCTCGTCGACGTCGCCGATCTCGGCGATCGCCAGGTCACCGTCGTCGACGACACGCCACACGGCGCACTGGCTGTCGGGCTCAGTAACGGCCAGCCATTCGCCGTTTCCAATCGCTGTCGACACCTGTTTGCCTCGATGGGCAAGGGGTGCGTAACGGCCGACGGACAGCTTGAATGCCCGTCACACGCCGCGCTTTATGATGTCGCTACGGGCAAGATGACGCGCGGTCCGCAAGGCGCGTTCAAACCGCTCGCTGGGCCGATTAAGGCCACCACCGGCTCGCGCGCCCTCAAGACCTACCCGGTTGAACTGCGCGACGGCGCGATCTGGTTGACTGGCTGATCGCGTAAGTGTCGGCAATCCGCCGCCCGCCCCGCTAAAGCCCACCTCGACGCGCTAGTCTTTTGCTTTCCTCGCGCCTAGCGGCGGGGGATTTTTCTTTGCCCGCCCGGTGAACCATGGCTTCTTTTTAGTAGTTACCGGTTCAGCGCGTCGCGGGGCAACCCTGAAGGCTTCAAATAAAGAGATATGGCACGCGGAGACGTAAGAATCGCTGTGACTTTGGCTTGCGAAGAGTGCAAACGTC
>JBASTN010000035.1:0-19208 GCA_049274915.1 Solirubrobacterales bacterium | reverse complement strand
CGAAGACGGGCCGCTCAAGCCCGACGATCTGCTGCCAGTTCTAGATGAAGTGCTTGACGCGCTTGAACAGCAATCTGGAATTGCGCTGACAAGCAGATCTCCGATTGTCAGGATGCGACCTGACGGTGGGAACCGCCGAGGGCAGGAAACTGAGCCCGGCAGGAGGGCGCTTATCGTGCGAGGATATGTCTGCAAGATGCCCTCGATGGGAGCGCCACGTTAGTTAAGCGGCGACGATCCCTGGAAATCGGCGGTCGTCGGGAACATCCTGCTTAGGCACCCCGACCTGCCTCTCGCCTACGGCTGGATGAGCGCGAGGATCTCATGGACGACGGGCTCGGGCAGAGAGTACGAGGTGCGGGATCCCGACTTGCTGCGGTCCCAGCTGTAGGTCTTCCAGTCGAGATCGATTGGGGCGGCTGTGCCGTTGTGATCGTCTCGCCACTTGCGTGCCGAACGACCAGCCGTGATGCGCATGCTCTTTGCGCTCTCATAGTCAATCCCCGCGTTATGGGCGATGTCCTCAAGGGTGAACGGGGCGTTGGTGTGATCTTGGATCCTCGCTGCGTGCTCGAAGATCTTCCGGCCGTTGTCCGAGAGGTAGTCGGTCCAGTAATCGGCGATGTCCTGGGACGACGACTGGGCGAAGGGTGCAGGAGTTGAGCTTGAGCTCACCAAAGCTTCGCCGATCTGAATCTGCGCGCCATCCGGAATGGTCAGGGTGATCGTCACTGTCTGGGGCATGTTTTCTCCGCTGCTGGTGGTTGAGGGCTATCTTTGTGACAGCCATAAAGACAAAGTAGCAGAGTTACCGTACAAATACAATACACTGCCCCTTTACCTACGTTGGTAGCAAATGATGAGGCTATTCACCATAAGGGTACGGGCAAAGGTGGAGGCGTGCTGCCGCACCCCACGGCAGCCAGCAACTCCGTCCACAGTTGCGCGTATCTTTCAGGCGGTGAGCCACTTTGCACCGCTCGATTCCGAGCGAGATCTCGTCAGCGCTGCGCTCGCGCTTGGCGCGCGGGACGTGCGCGGCTGGTCAGAGGCTGAGTACGAACTTCAGAGGAGCGCCGGAACTGCACCCGCGAAGCGGACGGTCCGCGCGCTTCAGAAGGCAATCGCAGCAGGCGACGATCCGCTCGGGGACGCATTCTGCGCACTGCGCTCGCCGGAGGAGCGGCGACCCGACGGTGCGACCTACACCCCCGACGAGATCGTGCAGTCCATGGTCGAGTGGTCCGCCAACCAGCTCTCGCCAGAACGGGTAGTTGACCCAGGATCGGGATCCGCACGCTTCGCGGTGGCCGCAGGGAGGCGCTTCCGGGATAGCAAGCTAGTCGCGGTCGAGCTAGATCCACTCGCCGCTCTCCTCGCCCGTGCCCACTTGGCTGCTGCGGGGTTCGCCGATCGGTCGCGTGTGATCCTTGCTGACTACCGCGACTATGACTTCAAGGACTTTCCTGGCCGCACGTTGTTCATCGGGAACCCGCCGTACGTCCGGCACCATGACCTCGCTACTTCATGGAAGGAATGGCTGGTTCGCGAGGCGGGAGGCCTTGGGTATTCCGCAAGCCAGCTCGCGGGGCTCCACGTTTACTTCATGCTTCAGACGGCGCTGCGTGCAAGCAAGGACGATGTCGGTGTCTTCATCACGTCGGCCGAGTGGCTAGACGTGAATTACGGGTCGCTCGTACGCGGTCTATTTCTTAATCAGCTCGGCGGCGAATCACTTCATGTGATTGAGCCGACCGCTCAGCCATTCGAAGATGCTCAAACAACAGCGGTGATCTCTTGCTTCAAAGTCGGAAGCCAGCCTACATCAGTGAGAATGCGTCGGGTCAAGAAAATCGATCAGCTCAACGCACTTGGTGGCGGCCAGCCAGTTCTCCGAGAGCGTCTCGAAGAAGCGCGGCGCTGGACCGCGCTGACCCGACCCCCGAAGAAGATGCCTGAGGGATTCGTTCAGCTTGGCGAAATCGCGAGCGTTCATCGCGGTCAGGTCACCGGTCGAAACGCCACATGGGTAGTTGGCAATGAAGAGGAAGCGCTTCCGGAGAGCGTCAAATATCCGTCGATCACGCGCGCTCACGAACTCTTCACCGCCCAAACTTTTCTGTCGAAGTCCGACCACCTCAAGCGGGTCGTAGACATCCCCCAGGACCTCGGTGCACTCGACCCGACCGACCGGAAAATGGTCGACAACTTTCTAAAGCAGGCGCAGCGTGACGGCGCTCACGAGTCTTATGTCGCGAAGAACCGCAAGGTCTGGTGGTCTGTGGGCCTTCGGGACCCAGCGCCGATTCTCGCGACCTACATGGCGCGTAGGCCACCAGCGTTTGTTCGCAACAGCACGCGCGCTCGCCACATAAACATTGCTCACGGGATTTATCCACGAGAGAAGATGCGTGACACGGAGCTCACGTTGCTTGCCGAATCACTCAGGCAGGTGGCGACGCTTGGAGATGGAAGGATGTACGCAGGAGGACTCACAAAGTTTGAGCCTAAGGAGATGGAACGGCTGCCGGTTCCCTCTCTCGAACTGCTTGCATCTAGATGATCCAACCACCTCGCTGGACCGACGAACAGCTCGCCGCTGATTCTCAAGCCTCGATCCGCTTGTTTATCGAGGCACGCTCAAGCGAATCTGTGGACGGCTACTCCACCATCTTCGAAGACAAACTTGGAGTCGTCGAAGAGCTCTTCGAGCAGACTAGAGATCTCGAACTCCTGAGCGAACAGGCGGTGGAAGTTCTGTCAAAGCCGAGCTTCCTAGAAGCCGTGCGTTACCTCGCAGGCCCGCCAATCTCCTCGGACGACCTCAAGGTTGTGGCGAACGTGGGAAGTCTCAGCGCAAAGAGGATCAAGCAGCACCCCGAGATCGCCAAGACTCTCGTAGAAACGGTGTTTCTGGGACTTGACCGAGGGCGATTCCCTTGGCTGGGTGAGAACCGCGAAGTCGGCGAGGAGGAGCGGAAGGCTGCCGCGCTCGCGACGGCCGCATTGCTCGCTACGCGCAGAGTCGAGGCCAACCGACGCAGCAAAGCCAAGAGGGAACAAGAAAACCTCGTCATGGAGAGACTCGAATCGGTGGGATTTCAAAAGGTTGAAACACGTGAGGTGAAAACTCTCAAAGACGCTCCCGAGCCAGGAGAGTTCTGCGGTGAGTCAGTGGTCGGGACGCGCAAAGCAGACATCGTGGTTGGACTCTGGGATGGCCGCACGTTGCTACTTGAGTGCAAGGTCTCCAATAGCGCGACCAATAGCGTCAAGCGGCTCAACAATGACGCTGAGGCGAAAGCAGGAATCTGGGCGAAGAAGTTCGGTGACCAGGGCGTTGTCCCGTCGGCCATGCTCAGCGGTGTCTTCAAGACGCGAAATCTTGAGCAGGCCCAATCAAACGGACTAACTCTCTGGTGGGCGCATGCGCTGCACCTACTCACCGACTGGATCGAGTCGACGCGACCGTGATCTCTGACCGGCTAATGAAAGCCCCCAAACCGATCGGGGGTCGAACTGATCCGCTTTCAGTGACCGGAGTTGCGATGACGTGGTCAACGTGATCGCCGGCGCGAATGGTTTCACCGGCAACCCGATCAGCCGTCCGGCGACACTCGACGACATCGAGGATGACTGTCCTATCTGCCAAGAGCTGAAGCGTCAGATACTGGCGGGCAAACCGCCAAGGTCAAGGGTTCCTCGTCCATCAAGCGCGGCACCAAGGTGCGCAACATTCGACTCGTAAACGGCGTCGGCGATCACGACATTGATTGCAAGATCGACGGGTTCGGTCCGATGCAGCTCAAGTCGAGCGTGGTCAAGAAGGCGTAGTCGCTCGACACAACGGATGGCTCGATCATCCCGGTCAGTCGTGCCGCGGCGTTAGGCGGCCGGCTCATCACCGACCGCCTTCAGCCTTCAGTTCAGTCCGATCACCGATACGCAGCTTGCTCGTGCACCCTGTCATCGGTGTCGGTAGCAACCCGGTCCACCCGGCGGTGATACCCCTCGCCCGTCTTCCCGCCAACCAGCGCCCCAATCAAGGTCACCAACGCCACCGCAATCAGCGTGATCACGCCAGCGGTAGCCAATGTGCCTTCATCAATTGGGATACGCGGCAGATTCAGCTGCTCGAGCACGTTGTACTCCGAGCCGAAGATCGCGCCTGCGGCGGCGATGATCGCGGTCATCAAAAGGCCGAACATCCAGACGCCCAGGCCTTGGCGGGCACCGTCGAACCGCGACATGCGACCCGCGACGTAACCGCCTGCGAAATACGCGACCAAACCGATCAACGTGATAACGATCGCGCCAGTGGTCCCGATCGTCGACGCGTTGGTGATCGTCGGGTCGTCGGCTGCTTCCGCCAGTCCGAGCGCGGCTCCGGCTGAAGCTGCGATGGCGGTAAGCATCACTCCCAGGCCGACAGCTACCAGCCAGCCAAAGAACGCTGCGCCGAGGTTGAATCCGCCAAACTCGTCGCGCTGTCGAGCGCGTGCTGCGTCCATCGTGTCGCGGCTCATAGGTGCGCGTTGGCGAGCTGCTGCGTCATTCTGGTCGTACCCGCGGTCGTCGGTCGGGCGATCTGTCACCACTGAACCGTTTCCGGATCGGTCATCGAAGTGACGAGGCTCACCCCCGCGCGCCGACGGGTCGTCAGGTTGATTGGGTGTTCTCATGATCAGTTTCCTTCCCATAAAGCCGGTTCACGAAGAACGGCTACGCGCCCTGTGTGTAGGGGGTACGAGTGGGCGGCGTGGGGACTAATTACCCGGAAAGGGCGGGGATTTAATCGCGCCGGAGTTCGCCCGCCTGCGTTTCAAGCGCCTGCGCCACGCTGAAATCTCTCGCGGGCGATCGCGTTCACCGTCGGCTGTACTTCCGACACGACCGCCGCCAACGTAAACAATCCGTCCTCTCGTAGCGCACCCATCACATTCTCCCCGTACGCATCCGCCAACCCACCGGCTTCCGCTTCATTGGTCGGCGCCGACCAATCTCTGCGCTCGCCCTGGCCGTCCCATTCAGCTGACATCTCCGCCTCCCTGTCCAGCAGCCTGGTCATCGCCCGACCGCCCAATCGAATCGAAGTCAAACCCACACGACCAGCACTGCATGAACCCGCTCTTCACCTTGCTGCCACATCGCGGACATGCCCGCAGCGATGGTCTTGTCGCCAGCGACACCAGGGCGAGCAATCCCATAACCACGATCCCGAGAAACAACACGAGCGCGACTCCGATCCCCGCCCCGGCGGCGCAGGCATCCGACGACAACTGGTCGGCTTGGTTCGAGCATTCTTCGGACGAACTGGCGATTCCGGCGACCACCCAGACGGCGATGATTACGCCCCAGACGATCATCGCGATGTGCATTTTGCGACGGCCGGGTTTGCCGGCGGTTGGAACTACGGATCGTTGAACGTCGGTCATGGTGGTTGCCTCGCTTGGTCTGGTTGAAACGCCTTTCGTGGGATGCCGGGTGGTGAGGGGCGAATCTGACGTCGATTTCCGTCACGCGACAATAATCGTGCTAATTTCCGCCCGATTAGCACGATAAAATGGACAATTAGCACGATGCGTAGTTTTTTCGACATAGATAAGGCGTTCAGCGGTCAGCCGCGCGGGCTCGGGGCGACCCTGGCGCGAATCGACACGGCGCGTGGGCAGGAGCAGCTGTTCTCAAATCAGCGGCCCGAGGTGCTGAAGCGGCTGGCCGAGCACGCTCGGATTGCCTCGATCACTGCGTCCAACGCAATCGAAGGAGTCATTGTCGAGAGCGAACGTGCCGAGCGCATCGCTGAGGGTGCTCGTTTCCGTAACCGCAGCGAGCAGGAGTTCGCCGGGTACCGCGACGCCGTCGACGATCTCATGCGGACCGAGCCGCCAGAGCTACTGACCGTTGCCTACGTGCTCTCGCTGCACCGGAAGATGTTTGCCCACTCCGGCGGGCGCGGTGGCTATCTCAAGACTGAACAGAATCTGATCGTCTCTTACCAAAGCGGTGAACGTGAGGTCGTTTTCACTCCACCTTCGCCCGAGGAAACCGAGTTTCTCCTGACCGAGTTATTCGCACGGTACGAGACGGCGAAGGCTGAGCGCCAGGCCCACCCGCTGGTGCTGATCGGCGCGCTCGTGCTCGACTTCTTGGCGGTGCACCCGGTCGCCGACGGCAATGGCCGACTCGCACGGTTGATCACTACGCATGAGCTGCTCGCACACGGCTACGGCGTCGCGCGATACGTCAGCATCGAGCAGCGCATATTTGAGTCCAAGAACACGTATTACGACAGGCTCTATCGCTCGCAGCAACGCTGGCACGATGCTGAACACGACATCTGGCCCTGGACGACCTATCTAGCCGAAGTGGTCGCGGGTGCCTATGAAGATTTCGAGCAACGCGTTCTTGCCGCCGACGAGCCGGACAGCAACAAGCAAGAGCGAGTTCGGCGCTACATCTTGGAAGCCTCGTCCGTCGTGTTTCGCCGGCGCGATATCGAACGCGCGCTGCCCGAAGTCAGTCCCGCGACGATCCGGTTGGTCATCAACGCGCTGCGTGACAGCGGGAAAATACTTCCCGAGGGGGCGGGGCCGAGCGCTCGGTGGCGACGGTCGTAGCTACCAGCCACATCGTTCTGAAACGCCACGCCTGACTGCTGGCATGATGGACCCAGGCGACGCAACCGCCCCGCGTCAGATCACCCGGACCGCTCTCGGCCAATCAACCACTCCATGTTCATCGACCCCACCACCAACCAACCCACCTTCACCCCTTCCGATCTAACGACCTTCATCGGCTCGCCATGGGTCTTCGCCCAATCCCTCGCCGTCGCCCGAGGCGAACGCCCCCGCTGGAACTCCGACGACGACGGCCTCACCGCTCTCACCAAGAAGATGGGCGACCAGCACGAGCTCGACTACCTCGCCAAGCTCAAAGCGGCTGGCAAAAACGTCGTCGAGGTCAGCGAGAACCGCAAGGACTGGACCGAGCCGGTCGCCCAGACCATCACCGCGCTCAACGACCCCGCCGTCGACGTCATCTTCCAAGCCCACCTGACCAAAGGCAATTGGCGCGGTAAGGCCGACTTCCTTGAACGCAACGCCGACGGCGTGTTCGAACCGGTCGACACGAAACTGGCACGCGGCGTCAAGCCCTACATGGTTCTCCAGCTGACCTTCTACGCCGACGCGCTCGCCGATCTTCAGCCTGTCGCGCCGCGACTTACTCACGTCGAGCTCGGCAACGGCCTCCGCGAAACCTTCCGCGTCGACGAGTTCCTCCACTACTTCCGCGCCGCCCAGGCACGGCTCGATGCCTACGTTGCCAGCGACGCCCACTCCAGCGAATACCCCTGGCCGTCCCCGTACCTCGACACCAGCGGACTCGCCGACGAGGCCGAGGCAATCTGGCGCGCCGACGATCATCTCGTGCTTGTCGCGGGTATCTCGCGGCAGCAGATTAAGAAGCTCGCCGCCACCGGCATCGACTCCGTCGCCATGCTTGCCAAGGCAACCGACGAGCAGCGCCCCACCAACCTCGCCCGCGCCACCTTCGAGAAGCTCCGCAGGCAGGCTCAGCTTCAGAAAACCGCTCCGCCCACCTGGCAGTTACTCGAACCCCAACCCGGCCGCGGCTTCGACAACTTGCCTGCTCCAAGCCCCGGCGACCTCTTCTACGACATCGAGGGCAACCCGATCTTCGACGCGGACGGCAGCCTCGAGTACCTGCACGGCGTGTGGTGGGCCGACGCCAACAAGCAAGAGCACTTCAAGCCGTTCTGGTCACACGACCGCGAGCAAGAGCGGGCTGCGTTTATTGCGCTGATCGACTTCTTCATCGAACGTCGCATCGCCGATCCCAACATGCACATTTACCACTACGCACCTTACGAAATGACCGCGCTCAAACGACTCGCGCAGAACTACGGCGTCTACGAAAACGAGCTCGACGACTTTCTGCGCAACGACGTGTTCGTCGATCTGTATCGCGTCACCCGTCAGGCGCTGCAGGCCTCGGTCGAGAGTTACTCGATAAAGAAGATCGAGAAGTTCTACATGCGTGGGCGTCAGGCCGAGCTGCAGTCCGGCGACGATTCGATCGCGCTCTATGAGGCGTACCGCGAGACCGGCGATCAGTCGATCCTCGACGGTATTGCTGACTACAACGAAGAGGACTGCAAGAGCACCTACCTGTTGCGCAAGTGGCTGCTCGCGCGACGGCGGGAGGCCAATGAGCAGTTCGGGTGGCTGGACAGGCCGATCGCGGCGGAGAGTGAGGATTCCGCGAACAGCTCACCGCCGACCGGTGAGATCTCGGATCGGCGGATCCTGCAGATCAAGCACTGCAAGTCGTTGCACGAGGCTGCCCTTGCGACAGACGAGGACGGACAGGCGGAGCGCGCCTGGGCGCTGCGGCTCGCCGCCGAGATGCTCAACTTCCATCATCGCGAGGGCAACGCGAAGTGGTGGTCGATGTTCCACCACTACGCGATGTCACTTGAGGATCTGGTTGTCGACGGAACCGCTCTTGGCGGACTCGAGCCGATCGATGGTCCGGAAGAGGCTGCGGCCGACGTTCGGCGTTTCAGCTTCCCGCCACAGGACTACAAGTTGCGCGTCGGCGATGGATTGAAGGATCCGATCATGCAGTGGCCGTGCGGCGCGGTGGTCGCGATCGACGAGGTGGCGAGCACGATCGACATCAAGTTGGCCGGCAATGCGACGCACGAGTTGCCCGAGGCCGTCATCCCCTGGTCATTCTTCACAACCGACCCGATCGAGGATGCACTGCTCGACGTCGCCTACGACCTCGAGCGCGAGCCGGGCATCTCG
Organism: Solirubrobacterales bacterium; assembly: GCA_049274915.1. Lineage (GTDB taxonomy): Bacteria > Actinomycetota > Thermoleophilia > Solirubrobacterales > JACPNS01 > JACPNS01. The sequence goes on along the minus strand of JBASTN010000035.1, from coordinate 10,374 downwards.
TCTCGCTTCCCTGCGGCCGAGAAGTTGCTGTTTCGTGAGTTACCGCTCGACGGCGCGCCCGTGCAACGTGACTCGCTGCCCGAGCTGCGTGAACTGTTAGACGAGCTGGGCTCGTCGTACATCCCGATTCAGGGTCCGCCGGGCGCGGGCAAGTCACACACCGCGGCGGACCTAATCGTCGACCAATTGATCAAGGGCAAGCGTGTCGGAGTCGCAGCGACAACTCACAGCGCAATCAACACGTTGCTTGCGAAGGTCGAAGAGTTTGCGATCGAGCGCGGCCACCGGTTGGCCGGCGCGAAGAAGATCTCGAATTCGAAGCAAAAGTACGAGAGTCCGAACGACATGATCGCCTCTGTTACCGGAAACGATTCTGCGAGGCTGCGCGACGCCGACCTTGTCGCCGGCACACAGTTCATGTTCTCCCGCGAGCAGTGGCGGGGCATGATCGACGTGATGTTCATCGACGAAGCGGGGCAGATGTCGCTCGCCGATTCAATGGCGATCGCGACCGCCACACACAAGCTGGTGCTTGTCGGCGATCCGGCCCAGTTGCCGCAGGTGCTGCAGGCGACGCACGCGCTCGGCGCCGGGTGCTCCGCGCTGGCACATGTGATTGGCGATCACCAAACGATCCCGCCAGAGCGCGGAGTGTTCCTCGCCAGCACCTACCGACTGCACCCGGAGATCTGCGAGTTCGTCAGCGAAACGTTCTACGAGTCGCGATTGCATCCGCAGGACTGCACGAAGGAGTACGTGACGTCCGACGGCACTGGGCTGCGATTCATCCCGGTAGAGCACTCCGGAAACCGTCAGGATTCGGTCGAAGAGGTCGACGCGATCGCGCTCGAGATTGAGCGGCTCCGCGCCGTCGGAGTGCCGCTCGACGAGATGATGGTTGTTGCGCCGTACAACGCTCAGGTGGATCGTCTACGTCGCGCGCTTCCGACGGAGGTGAGGGTCGGGACTGTCGACAAGTTCCAGGGCCAGGAGAAGCTGGTCGTGTTCTACTCGCTGACGGCGAGTGGGGGCGATGAGATTTCGCGCGGGCTCGACTTCTTATTCTCGGCCGAGCGATTCAACGTCGCAGTTTCGCGTGGGAAGGCACTGGCCTATCTCGTCGCGAGTCCGGCGCTGATTAACACGGAGTGCAAGACGGTGCGGGAGATGCGGTTGGTGAACGCGGCCTGTGGGTTTGTGGCGGCAGCCAGCAATTCCGCCGAACTTGACAATCAGCCGCGGGTCAGCCCTCCAGTGCTGCCATGAACTCCAAGACCGCGGCGACGGCGTCGGCTCGTGCGCGCGACTGATCCAGGGCAGGATCCACTTTCAGCGATTCCTCCGCGAACCGACTCGGACCGTCATCGGAGGTCCGGCGGTAGCGCTCGCGAACGTCGCGCAGAATCGTCCGCATCTGTGCCAGTTCCTGGCTCAGTAGGGCACTCGCCAGGATAAGGTCCGCGGCTGCGGCCGGGCCACCCGCGCGATTGTGAATCAAGACGTAAGCGAAGTCGTAGTAATCCTTCGCCAGCGCGCGGCTATGTAAAGCGCTTGCTTTGGCGAGCAGATAGCCCCCGAGCCCGGCCACACGAACGGCCACAGCGACCGTTTCGCCAGCTTCATCTGTAGTCCGAAGCTCCCGTTCTTCCCAGTCCAACGCGACGAACCGAGTCCCTCGAAGGTTCGACGCGGCCAGCTCCTCGCACCCGGCGGGCCGCACGAACTCTCCGTGCCGGACTTCGGCGACATCGCAGAGGAACTCGATTGTTTACCAACACGTCGCGCACTCGGCCCATCCAGCGCCAGCCGTTCTCGACGTTGGCGAAACCGAGGCGGATCAGCGCCTGCTCAACGGCTTCGAAGCCGGGTTCGTCCGCATCCTTCAAGTGTGTAATCAACAAGACATCAACATCCGTGGTCCCGAGGTGCCCTGGCACGGGCGGGATCTGACCGCGGGTCAGTAGCTCGGGCACGAGCCCACCGAGCAGAATGACGTTAGGGGCATCGCCGCCCAGCTCAAGCAAGAGCTGAGTTAGTGCCAACTCGGCGACCTCGCGGCTTGCCGCGGATCGCTCCAGATGTGCCTCTGGCGTGCTCACGGCTCAGCCGGCGCGGTCGCGCAGGACATCCAATTCTTCGTCGTAAATCGAGTCCGGTGGCCTGAAGAAATCGAACGCCATGAAGAGTGGAGCGACCAAACTCTGGACGACGTTTGACAGGTCTGTTTCGAGCTCGGCCGGTGTGGTGCGCACTGCAGTGGAAACCATGTTCTGCGTGCAGATGCGGCCCGGTGGCATCCAGCGATTCCGGGATCGGACCGACTGCAGCTCTCGACCGCGGATTCCCTCCCAGCGCATCATGAAGTCGATCTGTTCCGCACCGAGCGCTGTCGCCGTGCGCTGAGCATGCATCAGGCACTCGCCCGTTCTCCAGATCGGGAGCGTGAGGCTCATGACCGTTCCCGGATCGGTGTCTTCACGTGGTGCGTCCTCGTCGAAGGTTTTCAGCACAAACATCGAGCCGTCTGTGCGCGCACGCCAGAAATCCGAGTCGTGCGCGCGACCCGCCATCAGCCAGCATTCGATGACGTCGTCGATCGGGTATGGCTTCGAGTCGGGTATGTCAGTCACGAGCCACGGAGGCCAGCCCGCCGATTGGTCTCGGACGGTCGCCAGAAGATCGCGGAGTTCGCGTACATCGAGGTGGCGATTGATCCCACGCAGGATGTAGCTGGACGTCCAGCTTCCGTTGCGGTACTGCATCGGCCTTTCATCAGGCTGGAACTCACGCATCCTCTGCGCGAGTCGATTCCGTGAATCTTGCTCCCATTTACTCAGGCGAGTTTCGCCCTCATCGTCCAGATCGCTCGAATCTCTGAGGTACGTGGAGGGCGCGTATGCGCTGGCCAGCAGATGAGTTGCTGCATCTTCCCCTCGACCGCCAAGCGCCTTGAGGTCGGCGAACACTCGCGCTGAGCTGGCCACGAGCAGATGATCCTCGGTCCGATGCGCCAGCAATAGGGGGACGTGCCCCGCGCTGCGGATCTCGACCGCGCCGCCTTCCTCTACAGCCGTCAGGCCCAGCTCTCGGATCAGGCCAGGACCGAAGCGATCCTCGGCGACATAAATCTGCAGCGACGGGACCGAACTCGTGATCGGTGCGATCAGCGATCCCGCGGCCCAGCCCGTGAGCGCCCATCTCGAGCTTTGGTTTAGCTTCGGCATCAGTTCAGTTCGCAGGTAGGCCATCAGATCGTTCATCATCGCGTGCGCGAACAGGCGGTCCACAGGTCGCTCCGCGATCTGGTCTGACCACGCGTAGAGCAAGCCCATCCTGTCGGCGATAGTTCGTCGCGCTCCGCGTCCGCGTTCCGCGCCTGTACTTTGCACCCAACCCTGGTGCTCGAAGGCCCGCAAGACGTTTGAGACCTGCGGGATCGACCAGCCGGTCGTTTCTGAGATCTCGCCTACGCGTAATGGCCGCTCTTCGGCGAGCGAGAGAACCATCTCACCAATGTCTACCGCCGAGTTCGACCAGTCAAATTCGGCTGAATGCTTCGGGGTCTCCGTGGGAAGACTCGTGCCGTCGCGCATGACCGTCAAGCGATCTGTCTGAATCTCGGCGGCTCCGGTTTCGTCGGCCCAACTCACGCCGAGGTCGCGGATGATCTCCAGCGAACCAGGGGCCAATCGGCGCGCGAGGACAACGACTTCGAGCTCCGAGTCTGCCGACTCGGTGGCGAACACACGGCGGACATCGTCGGGCCATCCCTCGCCAGTCCATAGGGCGCGCAGTGTGACGGACTGTGTTTTGAGAACTAACTCTACGTGGAAGCCATCGGTCTCCGCCCGCGACACATCGATCGATTCAGCCGGAATGACTGCCGCGAACAGCTTCTGAATGCGTTTTTCTAGTGGAGTCAATATTTTCACTGTGACAGTATAAAAATACTGATCACCAGAATATCGGCTTGAATGAGGGATCCCGCCAAACGTAGACGGAGAATGCAATGGGCGTTGCGAGCTTGCGGCTCGGTCGCGGGCACTGCGGCTGCTAGCTAGGCGGAGTTGAGCTGTCTGACCGATCGCCGGCGAACCACTCATCAACGTCGCTAAGTGGGGGTCGTTGGTATTCACCCATCGCCCCATCAAAGAACTCAGCGATCGCGTCGAGTCGCTCGGCAATCTGTTCCTTGCTCGCGGAGTCGGTATCTTTGTCGGACGAACGAAACGCGAGCGCCGCGTCCGAAGCGCCGGGTGCGCCACCGCTTCCGATCAACGCATCTCGCGGGATCCTCAATGCCTCTGCCAATGCGGCCAGCGCATTGCGGCTGACTTCCGACGCGTCACGCGTTCCCGCTTCGATCGCAGCAATCCAGCGCTGCGCCACAGAAACTTGCGTCTCTGATGCTTCCCAACCGCCGGCCGAAAGCGTCCGCTCCGCTAGCTCTGCCTGACTGAATCCGAGCGCAGCGCGCCACCGCGGGAAGTCAATCTGCCACCCACCGGCTGCGCCCTTGACAGCTTTCATGCTGTCCACATTGGCTAATGCCTTATCCACGATCTTCTCGATGTTCGCCTTAAACGCGGCGTCCACAAACTCACCCGACGCCGCGTCGCGTGGATGCCGCGCGCTGCTAGGCGAGAAAGCGAGGACGCCCTCGATCGCTTTCGCCAGCTCCTTGCGCGATTCCAAATCGCCGGCGCGCTCGATGAAGGGTGCGACCTCGGGCAGGCCGCCGCCGTGGAGCTCGTCCACAAACTCAGCTAGGAGTGTCGCTACGTCAGTCATTGTTCGTCAGATCGATCAGCTTTTGGATGCTACGACAGTAAATCTGATCGACGTTTGCGGCTGTCAACCCGAGTCGCTCTGCGATCTCACGCGAACTCTCGCCCGCCGCGCGACCTGCGACGATCGTCGCCGCGCGCGGCTCGAGCATGGTGATGTCGTTGAGCCGCTCTTTGAACTCCACACGGTCCCCAGCCGATGCCGCACTGATCGCCGGCGCCAGCGAGCCGAAGTGTCCGTCAGCGCGCTCATGCGAGCCGGGGTCAAATGCGCCGGGGTCGACCGCGTCGTCTAGCTTCGCGGCGTCGCGGCGGACGTAGTCGATTACGGCGTAGCGGACACAAGTCTTGACCGCGTTGTAAAGCTCGCCGACGCTCGTCCCCTTGAAGCCCTCGAACATTCGCGTGGCGCGAATGCAAGCTTCATTGGTCACGTCGTCGACATCAGGCTCATTTACCCAGGCACTCCCGCTCTGCGAATAGCCGAAGAGGATCACCTGTTGTCGAATCGCGTGGTACTCGTTGGCGAGGATCTCGCACCAAATAGCTCTGCGGCGTTCTGGTGCGGCGGGCGATGTGTCATCGCGTAGATCCGCCGCCTCGCGCAGCTGAATGCGAAGGTGGACGCCGGCTCGATCGAGGGCCGGCGCGTCGGTCGGAGCAATCGCCCGAGCGGCCGTTGTGGCATCCCCAATTTCGATGACTGGCATTCTGTCAGATCGGTGCACCCGTTTCGGGAATGCGGTGGGTGAGCGCTGATCGGTTGGCATCGGCTCGTCTGAGGTCGGCTCGCTTGGGCCTGGATCGCGCTCGCTAGTAACGATTCTTGGAGCTCAGTTTGCCGTTTTCGAAACAGAACTGCCAACTGCGATCGGCAAGCACGCCGTAGTACATGCACTCCATCGTCAGGCCTTCGACCTCTTGCTTGTCGGTGCTCTCCGGCTTGCCGAGGATCTTGCGGACACGCTTCTTACTGTCGCCGATCTTGACCTTGTCGACCTTCGCTTTTGTTACCTGCGCCGAGCTCTCTTCACTCTTGTCGATCTCTTCGCAGCCGGATGATTCGGCGGCGACGAGGGCGAAGAAGAGGCCGAGGCACATCAGGATGACTGGGAGTTTGCGCACGGAAGCTGCCTTTCGGGTGGGAAAAGAGTGGTCATTCGTGCTTGGCCGAGAAGATTGCGCGGGATCTGACAGCGCGATCTCTTCAGGTGCCGAACGGCGCGCTGTCGGACCCGTCAAGTCCTAACGGCCCCAAGCCCCCAAGGTCATCCCGGTACTCGGCGACCTCGCGATCGAAATCGTCCTGCCAGTCATCGCTGTAACGCCGGCGGTTGTTACGTTCGCGGCTGCTGGGCCGTCGCTTCCGCCGGCGAGTTGGTTTGGACTGGGGACTCGTCTGGCGAATGATCGCCTTGCGACCGTCGCGGGTGAGACACGTCGTCGCCACCCACACGCCCGGCTCGACGAAGTGCGGTTGCAGCGGAAATACCGCTTCGACCAGGATCGCCCAAAGTTTGGCTCGGCGGTCCTCGGCCGTCACGTCTCGAGCGGAGTGCAGCCAGGCAGGCGGCGTATCGGTGATCGTCACGTGCTGCCACATGTTCGACAGCTCGCGAGCCTGCTGGTGAAGCGGAAGCTGACGCGAATGACGCTCGCCGAAGCGTTTCAGCGCGTGCACCGAGAGCACGATCTCGAACTCCGATTTAACGCGGGCGCGTTGGTCGCGTGCGGGTGTCGGGCAGCGGGGTGCGATGCCCCCGTCGGCGCCGCTATCGACGTTCGTGTCGACGTCGGGCTCCATCGCCGCGAGGCGGTCGTGGGCACACGCCAAGGCCTGCATCGCACCGAGCCGCGCGACTTCGAGTCGAGGTCTAGTCATCGAACGAAGGGGTGAGAGAGCCGTGATCCATGACCCCTAGGCCGGGCCCACCGTCGAACGTCTGACAACTGCGAGGCGTCAGATCAGTGTCGGCGCTCTCGACCTGCCCGTCGTTGCACCAGTGATCGATTGACGGCTATGCGGCCCGCAACACAGTGTCCAGACGCTGATCGGCGATGAACTCGGCGGCACGCTCGGCCAACTTCTTGTCTGTGAGCTTCGCCGGTAGGCGCGGCTGCCCGACACCTTCGTCGGTTGTCTCCCAATGCGCCGCGATCTCATCGTCGCCAGGTCCGACCTCAAGCTCTTCGGCGATCGACATGTGTCGCCTCGATCTGATGTCGTCCCAAAGCAGGTCGAGCGCGTCCCGCGCAATCCCGAACTCACCCTTACTTAGCCGATAGAGCGCGGCCGGCGGACTGACGTCGAAATCGTCCGCGATCCGCACGATGTCGGTGATCGTCAACTTGCCTTCGACGTTCTCCTCGATCCATTTACACGCCGCGTCGACCGGCATCAGGAACTCGCTAGCGAAGTAATTGGCCTGTTGCTCCTGCGGATCGTCAGTTTCGAATCCGACGACGCTGCCTGCGTCGACCCGACCGCCGTGCCCGAGCCGATGGTGGCCGAGCTCGTGCGCGAGCGTGAATCGCTGCCGCGTCGGATAGTCAGTGCTCTGAAGAAAGATGAAGCGGCCGGTCGGCTTGCGTAAGTAGGCCCCGGCAATGCCGTCGGGCATCTGCATGATGCAGACCGGCAGGTCGAGGCGCGACTCGGTGAGCTTTAAGAGATCGGGGTAGACCGCCCCGGCGAAACCGATGCCGAGCTCCACCCGCAACTCGCGCGCGGCAGTGATCGCTTCCGCGATGTGAGGATCGGTCAATTCAGTCATAAGCGCCTACCGCAGCCGATCGTACTGCTCGTCGATCGGGCCTGCAAGCCGCGCGTCAGAAGCACCACCCTGCCAACGGCCGACCGCCATGTGAAGCATCGACCATCTCTGTTCATCAATCACATCCCAGAACTCGACTGGCTGATCGCGCTCGAGTTCGGACGCGTCGACGAGGGTCAGCCGGAGGATCACTGGATCGGCGTCACCGACACGTTTGGGTACCTCTGCGACTCGCCCCAAGGCAGTCCGATCGGTTTCAAGATTCTCGACTTCTCGGCGCTGGACCTCGATGATCCGGCGCTGGTCGGCGCGTGGGGTCCGCCGTACTTCGACGCCCCGACGCTCGGCCTGACCGACTGCTCCGCCGCCGAGATCGCGTTCACCGCGCGAACGATGCTCGGCAGCACTCCGACGGTCAACCGGCTCTATTTCAACGAGGCGCTCGAGTCGGATTCGAAGCACGATGAGGCGGGGGAGTGGATGGGCTGCCTTGAAGCCGGCGACTGCATGGCGCATTACGGGCTCGGTATTTGCCTGTTCGAAATGGACATGCCGGAACGCGCCTATGGCCACCTGCGGTTCTATGCACGGATCGCGCCGATGAACGCGTGGGCGCATCACTGGCACGGACGTGCGGCGCTTGAAATCGGTGAGGTTGATGAGGCACGGGCTGCGTTGCAGAGGTCGCTGGAGCTGGAGACCGACGAAGAGCTGATGAATCAGTCGCGGGTTCTGCTTACGAAAATCACGTGATGCCGCCCCCCCCCACCGGTAGGCTCCCACCCATGAGTTCGGATCCCGGCTCACCGGCTCAAGCCAGCCACCGCTCCGACACATTGGTGACCGTCGGAATCGCCGCTATCGCCGCCGTCCAACTCATCACCGCGGCCCTAATCCTGATCACGCCACACTGGTTTTTCGAGAACATCGGGACCTTCGGCGTATTCAACGGCCACTATCTCGGCGACGCCGGAACGATGACGCTCGGGGCCGGGCTGGGTCTGCTCGCCTCGCTCAAGTACCGCGCGCTTCGCGCGGGAGCGATCGGGACGAATCTCGCGATCATTTCAGCGCACGCGGTTAATCATTGGTTTGACGTCGGCGACGCCCGTCCAGGGTCAAACGCCGGAATCTCCGCCGCAGTGTCACTCACTTTGCTCGTCGTCGCCACCGCCTACTTGCTGAGAGTCGCGACACGAACGGCGCCCGCATGAAGATCCTCGTCGCTGGCGCAACGGGTGCGATCGGCCGCCCGCTGGTTGCCCAACTGGTCGCCGCTGGGCACGAGGTGATCGGTCTGACTCGAAACGAGTCGCGGGCGGCCGACCTCCGCGAGCAGGGCGCGACGCCAATCATTTGCGACGTGCTCGACACCGCCGCCTCGCGCCGCGTCGTTCTCGATGTCAAACCCGAAGTGGTGATCGATCAGCTCACGAGCCTTGCGCGGAAGTACGACGTTCGCAAGCTGGCCGAGATCTACGCGCCCAACAACCAGGTGCGACGCGTCGGGACGCGTGGGTTGATCGATGCGGCGAAGGAGGCTGGCGTGCGGCGATACATCGTTCAGTCGATTGCATTTCTCTACCGACCCGGCGGAACGGGTCCTAACGTCGAAACAGATGGAGCGTGGGTCGATGCACCGGGGCCGTTCGCCGAGGCGGTGCGCATCCCGGTGGAGAACGAGCGGCTGGTAACTGAAGCGACCGAGTTCGAAGGTCTCGCGCTGCGCTACGGATTCCTTTACGGACCGGGCACGTATCTCGCATCCGACGGCTCGTTCGCGGAGCAAGTGCGAAAGCGACAGTTTCCGATCGTCGGGCGCGGCACCGGGGTGACGTCCTACGTCCATGTGTCCGACGCAGCCGCGGCAACAGTTAGCGCGGTCGAGCACGGCGCTCCCGGGATCTACAACATCGTCGATGACGATCCGACCCCGATGCGCGAATGGCTTCCGATCTACGCGGAGATCCTGGGTGCGAAGCCTCCTCGGAGGATGCCGGCCTGGATCGCGGGGTTGGCCGCGGATCGCGCGGTGGCTCAGGCGGCTACCGGGGCACGTGGGGCGAGTAACGCGAAGGCCAAGGGGGAGCTGGGTTGGGAGCCTGCGGTGCCGAGTTGGCGCGACGGATTTGAGAAGTACCTCGATGGTGATCCTCAAGGCTCCGTTGATGCCTAAAGCTGGCCAGTTCGCCGTCACGTCGGTGCGGCGTGTCCTCCGCCCGTCGGCCGCGCAGATCCCCACGGCCAAATCCGCGAAACCTCCGGCCGGTATTCCGAACTCGACCCATAAACCAATAGCGCGAGCATCGCCCCGTAAACCGGCAGATGTCCGATCAGCTCATTCACCCCGAAGAACCACAGCGTCGCGTTAAACGGAATCCCCGCGATTACGACGATTGCCTGCGGCAAAGCGCCCGAGATCAGCAGCAATCCGAACAGCACCTCGATGCACCCGGCCACACGAATGAACTGAAGATCCGTCCAGCCCAACCCGATCGCGTCGGCCACGTTCAACTCTTGATGTTCAGCTAGGAAGGCCAGTGCAAGATCTGGGTTCGCCAGCTTCTCAGCAAACGCCACCACGATCAGCGCCAGCCCTGCTCCGACCCGCAGCGCCCAGATCGCGCGTGCAGTGTCCGACAGTGACGGCTCGGTGGCGCGCCCAATCTCCATATCGGCCGACCATCGACCAGGACCGGCGATCAACACGTACACGGCGAGTCCCAGCAGATCCAGCCGTTGCAGCACGTCCCAGACGCCGAACTCGACCATCCCCGGCGGTCCGGCAACGATCAGCAGGACGGCGGCGTGGC
>JBASTN010000034.1:0-4032 GCA_049274915.1 Solirubrobacterales bacterium | reverse complement strand
GTCGTCGCCTTCGGCGGCGGCCGCGTGGATCCAACGTTCGGGGTCGAACGACTCTGGCCGCGAAAAATTCCGCTCGCGCGTGGCCGCGTAACGAGGAAGAGCGATGACGCGAGATCCCGCGGGGAGTTTCGTGCCGTTTAGAGACGTGTCCTTGAGCGCCTCGATGAAGAGCACCGGAGCGACGGGCTTGAGGCGCATGGACTCGTTGATCACGGCTTCGAGATACGACGCGTCGGCGGCGGTTGCGTACTCGCTGGGAAGCGCCCCACCCGCAAGCAGGCGGTCGGACTCGTCGCGAACGCGCTCAAACACCTCCGCCTGCTGCGCCAGAAACCACGTCGTCCACGCCATCGTGTTGGCAGTCGTGTCCTCGCCGGCGAGCAGCATCGTGAAGGTGTTGCCGAAGATCTCGTCTTCGCTGTAGCTGCTCTCGTCCTCTTCGTGGGCGACGAGCATGCTCTCAAGAAAGTTCGTCGGCGCCGCTCGCAGCTCTGGACGCCGCTCAAGTCGCTCGCGTGCCTGTGCGACGAAGCTATCGGCCGCCACGCGTACGAATCGCAACGATCGCTCGCAGGCGCGGTCGCTCGGAAGCTTGACCCACTTCCAGTAGGCAAACGGCGCGCTGATTCTGCGCGCGATCATCGGGAAGATCGACTCGACGTGGCCCTGCAACTCGCTATCGGGCCGCTCGATCGTGTTGAGATCGTGACCAAACGCCAGCGACGAGGTGACATCGACCGTAAACGACATGAAATCCCGCTGGATATCGATTTCGGCGCCGGTCCGCGCCGCGTCCAGCCACTTCTCATGGAGGCGCTCGACGCTGGTGCGGATTACGTCGAAGTAGCTGTTGAGATGGTTAGTGTTGAGCGCCCGCACTGCCAGGCGCCGCTGACGCCTCCAGTCCTCGCCCTCGGCCGAGAAGACGCCGTTGATCTGCATCTCGCCGAATATTTGCTCGATCGCGGACCAGCGGCGAAAGCCCTCGGGGCGATCGCGCAGCATCGCGCCGATTGCCTGCGCGTCGGCTGTCACCACGACCTCTCGGCGGCCGAGCTTAAAACGGTAGGTCTCGCCGTAGCGCTCCGCCCACTGCTCGAGTGTCAGGTGCAAGCGATCGGCTTTGATCCGGTGCGCGCTGCCGATCAGTGGCAGTCCGCGCGGGCCCGGAAGCATGTCGATCGTGTTCGTGGAAGCCAGTGGTGCCATATGAGTGGTGCCATATGAGTGGTGCCATATGTCGGTGCTGACGGCTTGCCGTCAAGCGACGGGCGATCGGCCCGGCAGCACAGCGGTCGAGCCAAGCATACCGATGGGCTGCCGCCTACAGCACCCCCGACGCTACCTGCTCTCGATAACCGACGGACTCGCTAAACAGCGCGACATTCGCCTTGGCCCGTTTGTAAAGAAAGTGCAGATCGTGTTCCCACGTAAAGCCGATCGCGCCGTGCAGCGCTAGCGCGCGGTCGGCGACGCGAGCCGCCGCCTCGCAGCTGACGAATTTGGCGGCGGCTGCGTGAGTCGGCGCGTCGGGCTCGCCGGAAGCCAGCGACCAGGCCGCGAAGTAGGCGATAGAGCGTGAAGATTCAACGTCGACCATCATCTCGGCCGCCTCGTGCTTGACCGCCTGAAACGATCCGACCGGAACTCCAAACTGCTCGCGATCGCGCACATAGCCAACAGTCATCTCGAGCATCCTTGACGCCGCTCCCAGCGAGTCGGCCGCGATCAGCGCCGCCGCACGGCCAGCGAGACCGTCCATCGCCTCGCCCGGCAGCGTGCCGATCTGCGTCGCCGGCGCCTGCTCCATCCGGACTTTCGCGAGCCCGCGACTTGGATCGGCGGACGGGAGATCGTCGACCGATACCGCGGGTTCGTCAAGCGCGATCGCGAGCAGCAGCACTCGATCCTCGCTAACCGCTGGCAGTAACGCGAAGTCGGTGCCGGCGGCGCCGAGCACGTAGGAGATGTTTCCTGTGACCCGCCAGCCGCCGTCAGCGCCGGTTTCGATCCGAACCGGCGGTCGCGTGGGAATCTCGGATGCGTCGATCAGGACCGTCGCCAGAAGCTCGCCGGCTAGCAGGCGCTCGGCCAGCGCGCTGCGGGCCGGGTCGAAGGCCGCGGCGAGCAAGTGTGTAGCCAGGCCCGCGTGGCAAAGCAACGCGCCGGGAAGCGCGGCGCGTGCCGCCTCTTCGACGCAGATGCTCAATTCGACCAGCCCACCTCCTTCTCCCCCGAGTTCGACCGGCACGCCGATGCCGGTCCAGCCATGGGTGACGCAAAGCTCACTTGCACCACGCTGGCTGCCGGACTCGAGCCAGCCGCGCACGACGTCAGGACTAGCGGCGCGCGCCAAGACGCCTCGCACGGATTCGCGCAGGTCGTGCTGCTCGTTGGACAACGCAAAGCGCATCGTCGGGACACCTTTTTCCGGATCGATTCGCGGAAGCGAACGAGCGGTTCCGGTCACAGCGGCAGCCGTCTCGAAGCGCGAACAGCGGCTATCGTAACGGACATGTCCGAGGAGTGCCGCGATCGATTTTGGTGACACCCCGTCCGAGACGCGGTTCCGTTCCGAGGCGCGCGACTGGCTCGAACAGACGCTCAAAACCCTGCCCTGGCCCGAGCCAGCGGACCTCCACGAACGGCTCAGCTTCTTCCGGGTCTGGCAGGGCAAGCTGCACGGCGCCGGCTACGCGGGACTCGCCTGGCCGGCCAGGTATGGCGGCCGTGGCGCAAGCATCGCCGAGCAGGCGATCTTCGCCGAAGAGCTAAACCGCGCCGGCGCTCCCGATCGCGTCAACAGCATCGGCGAGAGCTACGCCGGCCCGACGATCATCGACTTCGGAAGCGACAGCCAGAAGCAACGGTTTCTCGGGCCGATCCTCACCGGTGAGGAGATTTGGTGCCAGCTCTTTTCTGAGCCAGGCGCGGGCTCCGACCTCGCCGGACTGCAGTGTCGCGCTGAACGCGACGGCGACGGCTGGCGTATTACCGGCCAGAAGGTCTGGACCAGCCGTGCCCAGATCGCAGACTGGGCGATCCTGCTGGCGCGCACCGGCGGACCACGGCACGGAGGCATCACCTACTTCCTCTTCCCCATGCGCCAAGATGGCGTAACAATTCGCCCGCTGCGCCAGATGACCGGCGAGAGCGAGTTCAGCGAGGTCTATCTCGACGGGGCACACGTTCCCGGAGACTGCGTTTTGGGCGAGATCGACGACGGCTGGCGCATCGCGCGGGCGACGCTGCAGTACGAGCGGGTGGCGATCGCGGCCGGGCGGCTCGACATTCCACGCTGGATCGACGATCTGCTCGATTTGGTTCGCCAGAGTGGCCACGCGGAGGATCCGCTGATCCGGCAGCGCGCAGGCGATCTCTGGGCGCGCGCGCTGGTCAACAAGCTCAACGGCGCCCGTGCGCTGACGGCGATCAGCGACGGAGCGCCCGGCCCCGAGTCATCAATCGGCAAGCTTTACATGATTCCACTGGCGACCGAGCTGGCCGATTTCGCACTTGAAGTCGAGGGACTCGGCGCGCGCGTGATGCCGACGGCCGACGACATGCACGGCCGCGGTCTCTGGCAGCGCCGCGCATATATGGCTCGCGGCTTGGCGATCGCCGGTGGTACCACGAACATTCAGCGAAACATCGTCGCCGAACGCGTGCTCGGACTGCCTCGCTGAGGGTCGCGTCGGCGCAAGGGGAACACTGAAGATGCCCGGCACATCAATCGCTTTTCCGCCTGTGATCGATCCAGAGCCCGGAGCGCTCGGCGAGTTGCGCGAGCGCGCGGCGGCGGCGGTCGCAGGGTTTACGGACTCCGATCTCGCCGGCTGGGAGCAACGCGCCGAGTTTCCTGAGCCTGTATACGCTGCGCTGCGAGACGCCGGTCTGCTCGGACTTACGATGCCGCCTAAATACGGCGGCGGCGGGCTGGGCGTGCGCGAATCGTGCGTCGTGCTCGAAGAACTCGCATTCCGCTGCGGCGTGGCCGCGGCCATCTGCCAGATGTTCCTCAACGGACCGCCC
>JBASTN010000033.1:0-4185 GCA_049274915.1 Solirubrobacterales bacterium | reverse complement strand
TGCCTGGCGCGTCTGCGGAGCCGCCGACGGGCGGCTGTGAGGGCGAGGACGGTGCGTCGTTCACGGCTCGGACCCTAGACGATTAAGCGGGGGTGGAATTCCCTCGTCGGCCGACGAGGACTGCGCTTCGCCAACGAGCGGAGGACAGTTGGAAGTACGCAAACTGCGAGAAAGTTTGTGGCAAACGAGAACTGCCATTGACCCCCCGGGGTGTATGGCTCGCCCATTTCGCACAAAGTAATCCGCAAATTGCGGAAAAGAGAGTCGTTCATGTTGGCGGCTTGCGGTGCGTCGTGGCCCTCGCGCAGCTGGAACACACCAGTCGCAACCGGCAACCTGCCCGATCTACCTTCCGCCGCCGCGTCGCGACCCGACTGGCGTCAGCCGCGCCGCCGCGTCGCAACCCCGACCGCCGCCGCCAGTCCAAGCCGGTAGATCACGTACTTCATCAGTCCGCGACCACGGTGCTTGTGTGCCAGCAGCCGCGCGCTAGCGAACGACGACACGAAGGCACTGCCGACGCCGACGGCGAACGGTGCACGCATCTCGCGTGGCAGCCCGCGCTTGCTCAGTCGCAGCCCCTTCAGCACCGTCGCCGCGCCGATCACAGGCAGCGCCGTGTGCATCGAGAGCTCGCTCGCGGCTAACGGCGTAAATCCCCGTGCTCTCGCAGCAACGATCGTCGATCCACTGCGCGACACGCCCGGCACCAGCGCCATCGCTTGGGCAAAACCGATCGCCAGTCCATCGCGCCAGTTCGCCTCGCCACGCTCACGCGAACCGACCAAGCCATTTGCCCAAGCCATCGCCGCACTGCCGGCGATCAACCCGACGACGACCACCTCCGGCCGGCCCAGCTTCTGCTCGATCACGCGCTCAAATGCCACTACCGCGGCTGCGGCCGGCGCGAGCGACGAAACGACCACTCCTAAACGGCGGCCATCCAGTTCGCGGATCGCCTCAAACACCTCCTCGCGCAAAACGATCACCAACGCCGCCGCCGTGCCGACGTGCAGCGCGACCTCAAAGCTCTTACGCAGCTCCGGATCGAGCGAGGTGTAGTCGCTGCCGATCACCCATGGCGCGATGACCAGGTGGCCGGAGCTCGAAACCGGGAGCAACTCGGTCGGCCCTTGAAGCAGCCCGTAGGCGAGCGCCTCGCCGAGGCCGAAGGTCGCGTCGTCGGAAGCAAGGGGCACTCCCACAGGTTAGGTCGGGCGGTTAGCTCGCGGGCGGTTCGACTGCCGAGTCGCCGCGTCCGCGCCACCAGCGAACCGCCAAGTACGCCGCTACTGCGAGGATGATCGCCGCCACCGCGTAATCGATGTAGTGGAGGTTGTCCTTCCAGTTCTCCCAGTTGTCGCCGGCCTCGCGGCCGATCAACACGAGCATCAGCATCCATGGAATGCATCCGGCGAACGTGTAGATCGTGAACTTCCAGAAAGGCATCCGAGCGACGCCGGCCGGCAGTGAGATGAAGGTGCGCACGATCGGCAGACAGCGCGCCCAGAAAACGGTCGCGGCGCCGTGCTTTTCGAACCAGCGATCGGTCATCTCGAGGTGGTGCGGGTGGATGTGCAGCTTGCGGCCGTGCTTCTCGATTACGTCGAGTCGGCCGTAGTAGCCGATCGCGTACGCGATCCACGATCCGATGACGTTGGCGATCGATCCGACGAAGACCGCCTCCCACAACCCGTAGTTGCCGCGCGACACGTTGAAACCGGCGAACAGCATCGTTGCTTCGCTCGGGATTGGGATCAGGGCGCTTTCGGGGACCATTAGGATGAAGATCCCCCAGAGGCCGAGTTTCTCGGTCACGTCGACGGCGAAGTTGACGATCGGGTCCGTGATCGATGCGACGATCAATGTCAGCGCGAGCAGCATTCGGTCGCGGAGTATGGCATTCGAAAGCCGCACCCTCGACCGCCTCAAGGCACTCTTAATGACCCCAACGATTCCGCTCTTCGACACCTCCACCCAGCTCGAGCCGCTGCGCGAACAGCTGCACGAGACCGCGCTGCGGGTGCTCGACAGCGGCCGATTCATTCTCGGCCCAGAGGTCACGACCTTCGAAGCCGACTTCGCTGCGTACGTCGGGGCCGAGCACGCGGTCGGCGTCGGCAACGGGACCGACGCACTGATGATCGCGCTGCGCGCAGTCGGCGTTGAACCCGGTGACGACGTCGTCGTGCCGAGCTTCACTTTCTACGCCAGCGCCGAAGCGATCGCCGCGATCGGCGCGCGACCGGTGTTCTGCGACATCGATCCAGAGACCTTCAACATCACCGCTCAGACGGTCGAAGCGGCCTTGACGCCGAACACGACAGCGGTCGTCGCGGTCCACCTTTTTGGGCTGCCGGCGCCGATCCCAAGACTGCGCGATCTGCTCGCTCCGCGCGGCATCAAGATCGTGGAAGATGCGGCGCAGTCGGCAGGCGCGAAGCTCGACGGCGTGCCAACCGGGTCGCTCGGCGACGCGGCGACTTTCTCTTTCTTTCCGAGCAAGAACCTCGGCGCGTTTGGTGATGCGGGCATCGTCACAACCAACGACGCGAGCGTCGCCGACACCGCGCGTCTGTTGCGCCACCACGGTACGACCAACAAGCAGCACCATTCGCTGGTCGGATACAACTCGCGACTCGACGCTCTGCAGGCCGCGCTGCTCGGCGTGCTGCTGCCTCACCTCGATTCATGGAACGCCGGTCGCCAGGCGGCGGTCGCGGCCTACGAGGCCGCCGGTATTGCCGAGCACGTCACACCGCAGGCCGTGTCGCCCGGGGCGGACGCGGTCTTTCATCTCTACGTGGTCAGCCATCCCGACGCCGACACGGTGCTCGACCGCCTCAATGCTTCCGGGGTCGAGGCGCGCGGCTACTACCGCACGCCGATCCACCTGCAGCCGGCGATGGTCAACTGGGCCGAAGGAGCCGACCTGCCCGGCACGGCGCAGGCGGCGGCGCGCAACATCGCGCTGCCGATGAGCCCGGTGTTGACTGCCGATCAGGCGGGTGCAGTTGTTGACGTCCTGGCTGCCGTACCGGCCTCGGCGTGAGCGATCTCGGCACGATGAAGATCTGGATTGATCTCACAAACAGCCCGCACGTGCTGGTGCTGCGCCCGATCATTGAGCGTCTGCGAGCGGACGGCCATGAAGTCACTCTGACGGCGCGTGACTTCGCCCAAACGCTTGAACTGCTGGATCGCTACGCCATGGAACACGAGGCGATCGGACGCCACCGCGGTGGGCATTTCGCCAGCAAGGCGCTCGGCTTGTTTGATCGGTCGCTGGCGCTGCGGTTGTGGTCGAAGGGCAGAGACTTCGACTTGGCGATCGGCCACGGATCGAACGACGTGATGGTCGCGGCAGCCGCGCGCCGGATCCCCTCGGTGACGATGTTCGACTACGAGTGGGCGAAGGTCCAGCACGGCGTCAACTGCCGGTTGGCCAAGCGCGTGATCATCCCCGACGCGATCCCACCGGAGCGCCTCGACGCATACGGCGCGAAGGGCAAGGTCTTCACTTATCCGGGCCTCAAGGAGGAGTACTACCTGAGCGATTTTGAGCCGGACGATGCAGTGCTCGACGAGCTCGGTCTCGATCGGTCGAAGGTGCTGGTGCTCTTGCGGACGCCGCCCGAAGTCGCGCTGTATCACCGGCTTGAGAACGACCTGTTCGGCGCGCTGATTGACCGGCTCGCGGCGGACGACGATGTACAGGTCGTCGTGCTGCCGCGCACGCCTGAGCAACGCACCGACCTCAAACGCATGGGCCTGAGCAACTTCGTGATCCCCGAACACGCGATCGACGGTCCGTCGCTGGTCGCGCTGGCCGACGCCGTAGTCGGTGCCGGGGGCACGATGAACCGCGAGGCGGTCGCACTGGGCACGCCGGTTTGGACGACTTTTGCGGGGCGGCTGGGCGCGGTCGATGAACAGTTACTTGAACAGGGAAGGCTCAATCGGCTTGAGGATCTCGATTCGTTGCGACTGGTCAAGCGCGGAGGCGCGACGAGCGAGCGAGTTCGGCGTGATCCGAGAGTCATTGTGGAGCTGATGCTTGGGGCAGCGAGCTAGACCTTCACTTTCGTAGCGAAGTCGTGACCGAACGGTCTTATCGGACACATGAGATCGGTATAATGGACATATGACTGTTCTGGCGGAACTTGCATCCGAGGTTGGCGTGAA
>JBASTN010000032.1:0-10776 GCA_049274915.1 Solirubrobacterales bacterium | reverse complement strand
CGCTACCGCGGCGAGTTCGTTTCGGGCCGACTCGGTCCGGGCGGTCCACGCGTCGCGGTTCTGATGCCACAGACGTTCATGAATGAAAGCGGCAAATCGGTCGGCCCGGCGCGAGGCGAACTGAAGGTCGACCCAGATCACATCGTTGTGATCCACGACGAGATCGATTTCGAGTTCGGCCGCATCGAGAGCCGACTCGGCGGCGGAGCCGCCGGCCACAACGGGCTGAAATCACTCAAGCAGGGCCTTGGAACCACGGATTTCAGACGCGTGCGCGTCGGCGTCGGACGTCCCGACAGCACCGATCCCGAAGTTGTCTCGAGCTGGGTGCTCGGTGCCTTCGATGAGCCGAAGGCGACCGTTGCCTCACTGATTGACGAAGCGTTGGCCGAGACCGTGCGCACGGTCGAGAGCTCTTAAAACAGCGTTTCGCCCATCAGCGCGTGCTTGTCGCTGGACGGCTTACGCGCGATCGTGCGGTCTGACGCGCGCCCATTGGTTCGATCGGTCTTAGTTCGCTCCGTCGCGTGACGCGCCCGGGCGCTCGAGGTGCCCCCGTAGAGATGCTTCTCGGTCGGGGCGAGGCGGAGACGCCGCTTTGCTGCCTCGGTGCGAACTGCGGCCGGCGTACGACCGAGCTTGCGGGCGATGCGGTCTACAGACATCTGTCGCTCAGCCATCACGACGAGGCGAGAGACATCAGCCCCGCTCCACTGCCTGCCTGACCTGCGCGCGGCCTGGGTGCTTTTGGCCTGGGTGCTTTTGGCCTGGGTGCTTTTGGCCTGGGTGCTTTTGGCCTGGGTGCTTTTGGCCTGGGTGCTTTTGATCGTCTCATTCATATAGACAAATCTAAGCCGACGGCCGGACAGAACATATGTTCGTATTTGGCCTTTTCGCCGTACTCGATCGGGTTCCTTCCCGACCCTGCGCGTGTGCAAACCCACTTGCGCCTAGAGTGCCACGCGATGAGCCTCGCAATTCCCCTGCGACAGACCGTCGACGACGAGCTTTTCAATGTGCTTTCGCCCAGCGGAAGTGGGCCACGCGACGCCTTCATCTCGGCCGCTTTCACCCCGTTCGCGCTTGCCGCTGCCGCGGAGCGATTCGCCACCGACACCCCAGCTCTGATTGTCGTCGCCGACGACCAAGCAGCGCGCGACCTGGCCGCCGATTTGGCGGTTTTCCTCGCAGACCGTCCGGTTCGCCACTACCCGGCCCGTGGAGTCCTTTACGAGTCACACCTAGACCCACCACCGCACCTTGTCGGACTGCGCATCGCGGCGATCGATTCGCTGATCGAGCCCGAGTCGCTAGCCGTGGTCGTCGCCAGTGCCGGTGCGCTTGCTGAGCGGGTACCCGACCCCGAACTGCGCCCACACGGTTTCACACTCGAACGTGGCGGAGTCGCTGACCTCGACGAAACGGCGGCCCAGCTGATCGGCTGCGGATACGAACGCGTCGACCGGGTCGAGGACCGCGGCCAGTTCGCGATCCGTGGCGACATTCTCGACGTCTTTCCGGCGACCGGCGATCACGCGGTGCGCGTCGAGCTGTTCGACATCGAGATTGAGTCGATCCGACGTTTCTCGACCTTCACTCAGCGTTCACTCGAGCCGATCGAGCAGATCGCGATCGAGCCGGCCGCCGAACTCGCCGCTGAGTACCGAGCCGAGGCCGAAACCGCGCTCGCCGAGCACGACGACGACGCGCCGCCGGCCGACATCGCCGAGCTATTGCCGATCGACCGCTTCTGCGACGTGCTGCAGCTCGCCCCGAAAGACACCTGGCTGGCAGTCGCCGGCAGCGAAGATGTCCGTGCTGCGCTCGATGAACTGTGGTCGGACGTCGAGGCGACCTACCACGACCCTGAAGCGCACGGGCTCTACGTCGCGCCCGACGAGCTCAACCAGCAGCTCGACGCCCGCGCCTCGCTGAACATCCGCAACGTCAGCGTCGACACGGCCGACGATCTTCCGCAGTTACGAGCCGAGCGCCCGGCCAGCATGGCGCGCAGCTTCGAGACCGCAGAGGTCGAAATAGAGAAGCTGCTGCGCAGTGGCTACCGCGTTGTCGTCGCCTGGAACCGCCAGAGCGAGCTTGAGCGAGCGCAGTTCAACCTCGCGCGCGTACACCCTGCACGACTCGAACAGTCTGACGAGCTACGCGAATGGCAGGGCGTGTTCTTCACGCAGGCGACGTTGCGCGAGGGGTTCGTCTCGCCGGCCCTGAAGCTGGCCGTGATTCCCGACCATCTGCTGCTGCGCGCACCCGGTCGCGCCGCCGCGGCACGCGCCGGTCGCGGTGCACGAATCGCCAGCTTCGCGGATCTTGCCGTCGGCGACACCGTTGTCCACGAAGACCACGGCATCGCCCGCTTCGCCGGATTCGACACCAAAACCGTCGCCAACGTCACGCGCGACTACCTGACGCTCGAGTATCGCGGCGAAGACAAGGTCTTTCTGCCGGCCGATCAGTTGCACAAGATCAGCCGCTACTTCGGTGCCGCCGGCCCAGACGGCATCACGCTCTCCAAGCTAGGCGGCAAGGCCTGGGAGACACTCAAGAGTCGCGCCAAGAATGCGGCGCACGAACTCGCGGGCGAGCTGGTCAACCTCTACGCCGAACGGAAGCGCGCGATCGGATTCGCCTTCAGTCCTGACACCGACATGCAGCGCCAGTTCGAGGACTCGTTTCCCTATCGCGAAACGCGCGACCAGCTCGACGCGATCGAGCGCGTCAAAGAGGGCATGGAATCACGCCAGCCGATGGACATGCTCGTTTGCGGCGACGTCGGCTTCGGTAAGACCGAGGTCGCACTGCGGGCAGCGTTCAAAGCCGTCCAAGACAGCAAGCAGGTGATGGTTCTGGCACCGACCACGATTCTCACTCAGCAGCATTTCGGCACCTTCAGCGAACGCATGCGCGACTTCCCAATCAGCGTCGACTTCGCCAGTCGCTTTCGCAGCAAATCCGAGCAGAAACAGACACTGGCCAATTTCGAGATCGGCAAGGTCGACATCGTGATCGGCACGCATCGTCTGCTGAGTGCTGACGTCAGGCCGAAGGATCTCGGCCTGATCATCGTCGACGAGGAGCAGCGCTTTGGTGTCAAACAGAAGGAGTTGCTGCGTCAGCTACGTCTGAAGGTCGACGTGATCAGCCTCTCGGCGACACCGATCCCGCGCACCCTGCAGATGTCGATGGCCGGCCTGCGGGAGATCGCCGTGATCGCGACCCCGCCGGAAGGGCGCCGCCCGGTCCGCACCCACGTCGGCGAATGGGACGAGGAGGTCATCAAGCAGGCTCTGACGCGCGAGCACGAGCGCGGCGGCCAGTCGCTCTATATGCACGACCTCGTCGGCACGATCGACGAGACTGCCGACCGCATTCGCGCGCTGTTGCCACAGCTACGCGTCACAGTCGTGCACGGGCAGCTCAACGAGCATGATCTCGAGGACCGGATGATGTCGTTCATCCGCGGCGATTTCGACTGCTTGGTCTGCACGACGATCGTCGAAAGCGGGCTCGACATCCCGGCAGCGAACACTTTGGTGGTCGAGCGTGCCGACAAGCTCGGTCTCTCGCAGGCGTACCAGATCCGCGGCCGCGTCGGTCGCGGCCGCGAACGTGCCTTCGCCTACTTCCTCTATCCCGGTGCCGCCGGATTGACCCAAGTTGCCGGTTCTCGCCTCTCTACCCTCGCCGACTACACCGAGCTCGGCTCCGGCTTTAAGGTTGCGATGCGCGATCTCGAGATCCGCGGTGCCGGCAACCTGCTCGGCGAAGAGCAGTCCGGCCACATTGCCGCCGTCGGCTTCGATCTCTATGTCTCGATGATCGATGCCGCAGTTGCCGAGCTTGACGGCAGCGACGACGGAGAACCGCGCGAACCGGTTCGGCTCGACGTTTCCGTCGACGCCTACGTCCCGAGCGCCTACGTCACCTACGAACAGGCGAAGATCGAGCTGCATCGGCGGATCTCCGGCGCGCGCGAACTGTCCGACCTCGGAACGCTGCGCGAGGAGCTCGCCGACCGCTTCGGGCCCGTTCCGCCACAGCTCGAACGCTTGCTGCAACTGCAGGAGTCGCGGCTCAAGTTCGGTCGCGCCGGTGTGCGTAGTGTCGGCTTCAATCAGGGACGTCTGGTCGTCGTGCCGGTCGACCTCACGGCGGAGCAAGTCGGGTCTTTGCGCGAAGATTTCCCCACAGCCCTGTACGATCGCGGGCAGCGCTCTCTTGCGCTACGTGTTGATGGAGAGCCGGAAGAGCAGTTCAAAGCTCTGGCGGCGATGGCCGGCGCACTGCTTAGCGCGACGGCAGCGGTTCCGGCCGCAGTCTGATTGGGGACGACGAAAGCCGTGCTTAAGCAAGGATTAAGCAGGCCTTACGACGAACCCGTTCGGAGATTCTGCCCCACCTTCCCTGATATATATTGGCGCGCCTTTTGACCACGAAACGAGCACTCAGACTGTGAACAACATCACCTCCAATAAATACTTCATCCCCGGCTTCGCGGCCGTCGTGACTTTGATCGTCGTCTTGATCCTCGTCGTCTTCCGTGGCGGCGTGCCCGACACCGCCGTCGCCGTCGTTGACGGCACCGAGCTGACCAAGGCCGACTTCAACAAGACGCTGAAGATCTTCGCGTCACAAAGCCAGCCGGAAGCTAAGGGCAACGCGGTAGTCCCGGACCCACCGACCTACGCGAAGTGCATCGCGAACAAACGCAAGGCCCAAAAGAAGGCGACCAACGCCCAGCTCAAGCAGCGCTGCGTCACCGAGTTCAACGACGCCAAGGAACAGATCATGATGTCGATGATCCAGAGTGTCTGGTACGAGAAAGAGGCCGAGGAGCGTGGCATCAAGATCACCGACGCCGAGGTCAAGCAGCGCTTTACGCCGCTTAAGCAGCAGACCTTCCCGAAGGATGCCGACTACAAGAAGTTCCTCGCCAGCACCGGCCAGACCGAAGCCGACCTGCTCAAGCTCGTCAAGGGTCAGATCATCCAGGAGAAGATCCGCGAGAGCGTCAGCAAGTCCAAGCAGCCGACCGCCAAGGACATCGAGGCCGCGTACAACAAAAACAAGGACCGGTACACAACCCCGGCGAGCCGCGACCTGTTGATCGTCTTCACCAACAAGAAGAGCGAAGCCAACGCCGCGCTTTCCGCACTCGACAGTGGCGACCGCTTCGACGCCGTCGCCAAGAAGTACTCCGAGGACACCGCGTCTAAGGGTCAGGGCGGCAAGTTCCCCGGCGCCACGAAGGGCCAGTTCGAGCCGGCGCTCGACAAGGCCGTTTTCGCCGCCAAGAAGGGTGAAACCAAGGGTCCGATCAAGACGCAGTTCGGCTACTACATCTTCCAGGTTACGAAGATCAACACCGCCAAGAAGAAGACACTGCGTGAGGCCAGCGCCGAGATCAAGCAGACACTCGTCTCCGAGAGCCAGCAGAAGGGCTTCGACGACTTCCAGAAAGAGTTCCGTGAGAAGTGGAAGGGCAAGACCGAGTGCGCCGAGCTCTACAAGATGTCGCTCTGTGACGGCGAGAAGGAAAAAGCCGAACCAACGGCTGAGACCGGCGCGCCTGCCAACTAGTCACCCGCCAACGAGTCACCCGCCAAAGAATCGAGCGGGAATCGAGCGGATCGATCCGCGACACGTCGCGGCGCACACGAACTGAAAAAGCCGACTCCTCACGGGGTCGGCTTTTTTCGTGCCTGATCGCACGCTGTGATCGCCGCCGGTCGCCTATGATTCGCGCCGTCAATGAGCACGATTCGCCAAACACACGCCCGCCAGATTCTCGATAGTCGCGGCAACCCGACCGTCGAGGTCGAGATCACGCTTGAGTCCGGCGCCGCCGCGCGCGCCGCAGTCCCCAGCGGCGCCTCGACCGGCGAGTTCGAGGCGGTCGAACTGCGCGACGGTGGCACTGCCTGGAACGGCAAGGGCGTCACACAGGCCGTGGCAAATGTCAACGGCGAAATCGCTGAGGCGATCCGCGGGGCCGACGTCGGCGACCAGGCTGCATTCGACGCGCGACTGATCGAGCTCGACGGCACCCCGAACAAGGGCCGCCTCGGTGCCAACGCGCTGCTCGGCGTTTCACTGGCAGCGGCGAAAGCGGCGGCGGCCGAAGCCGAACAACCACTTTGGCGCTACCTCGGCGGCGAAGCGGCCAACGTATTGCCGGTGCCGATGATGAACGTGCTCAACGGCGGTTCCCACGCCGACAACAGCGTCGACTTTCAAGAGTTCATGATCGTTCCCGTTGGAGCAGAATCGTTCGGCCGAGGACTACAGATCGGCACCGAAGTTTTTCACTCGCTGGCGAAGATGCTCAAAGGCCGCGGGCTCTCGACGACCGTCGGCGACGAAGGTGGTTACGCGCCCGATCTCGAGAGCAATGAGGCCGCGCTCGGACTACTAATCGAGGGCATCGAGGCCGCTGGCTACAAACCGGGCGAGGACGTCGGAATCGCACTCGATCCCGCTACCTCAGAGATTTTCAGCGACTGTGTCTACGACCTGCACCACGAAGGCCGCAAGCTCAGCCCCGACGAGATGGCCGCCTACTGGGACGAGATCTCGTCGAAGTACCCCGTGTTTTCGATCGAGGACGGCATGGACGAGAACGACTGGGACGGCTGGAAGGTACTGACCGATCGCATCGGCGATCGCGTCCAGCTCGTCGGCGACGACTTGTTCGTGACCAATCCCGAGCGCCTGCGCCGGGGCATCGAGACCGGGGTCGGCAACTCGATCCTGATCAAGGTCAACCAGATCGGTACGTTGTCAGAGACGCTCGAAGCCGTTCAGATCGCCCGCGACGCCGGCTACACCGCAGTCATGAGTCACCGCTCCGGCGAAACAGAAGACACAACGATCGCCGATCTCGCCGTCGCCACCGGCTGTGGACAGATCAAGACCGGTGCGCCCTCACGCTCAGACCGCGTAGCCAAGTACAACCAGCTTCTACGCATCGAGGAAGCACTCGGCGAAGCCGCGACCTACCCCGGCCGCAGCGCTTTCAGCGCACTCGCTCGCGCCTAATTACAGCTGCAAGATCGGCGGCACTGGCGGATGTCACATGCAGGGGCAGACGCCCTGCACGGCGAAATCCACAGCTATGCCCGCATCACGGAGGAACCCGCGCGCGAAGGACCGCACCAGGCCATCGCGCATGCGCGTCGCTCACAGGAGCGCCGGCAGCCCCGTGCGCCGCGGGATCCGCTGGGACCGGCTCCCTGGCAACTGGATGATCGTGATCGTCCTGGTGATGGCCGTGCTTTACGTTCCGCCGCTGCACTCCTACGTCAAGCAGCGCAAGGAAACTACCGCGCAGAAGGCTCAGTTACAGGAGCTCGGCAAAGAGAATCGCGCTCTGCGCGCCCGCGCGAAGGCGCTGAAACGTGACACAACGATCGAACTCGAGGCTCGCCGACTAGGCATGGTCAAAGAGGATGAACGTCCCTACGTGATCCTGCGCTAGTCGGGCTGCCGACCCGGCACCAACCCGTCCGCCCGTAGGGGCGAACGAGCCAGTAATCGGCCGGTCAGGCTTTACGCAGCCTTTTGCGCCTCGTCGGCGGACTCGTCCGAGGACGTGTCGCCCTCGGCCGGATCTGCGTCTGAGACACGGGAGATGACGATCTGGTCTGCGCTGATCGTGACTGCGATCGGACGGTGTCCGGCCCAGTGTTCGGCGTAGGTGGGATCGTCGACGATCGCGGGATCGAGCCAAAGCCCGTAACCCTCTTCGCCGTGGTCGAAGGTTGCCTCGAAAGCGGGGCGGCGGCGGCCTCGGCCACCACGGCGTCCGCGACGGCGTCGACGTCCAGATCCATCTTCGGAATCATCGTCTTCACCCGCGGCTTCGGCCGCATCGCGCTTGGCGAGCGCGGCCTCTAGTTCGGCCGCGATCAGTGCGTCGTCTTCTGCTCTCAAGTCAAGTTCTTCTTCGACACCCGGCGCTGACGTCGCCGACTCAACCGAGACGCCGTCGTCCGCGTCGAGCTTTTGCTCGATCTTGAACGCTGCGATGTCCTCGGCCGTCGCCTCCAGCTGATGTGCGATCCATGCGTCGGTGCGGCCTTGGCGCACCCATACGCGGATCTGGTTCAGGTGTGGTCTTAGTGCTCTTGTTGACATGCCGCTGACCTTATCAGCGGGGCTGAGAGCGGCTTAGAGCCGATTTGGGCAGGGTTAAGGGGTATAGACAAACAGTGCAGGTTTCCAGTATGGTTAAGCCATCTCGGAATCTGGACATTCCTAAATGGGGGTATTTTTAGGTAGGATTCGGTCTATGCCGCCGTCTACCGACTCCCCCGCAAGTGCTTGGAGGCGCTTTTAATGCTCGTTCTTACAAGGAAATCGAATCAGAGCATCATGATTGCGGATGACGTGGAGATCTCGGTTCTCTCGATCGTTGGCGACAAGGTTCGTATCGGTATCGACGCTCCGAAGTCGATTCCGATCTTTCGCAAAGAGGTCTACCTGCAGATTCAGCGCGAACGCGCCCAGGAACATGCCGGCTCCCCGGACGCGACGCAGGAAGCGGTCGACGCCGCCCTCGGACGCATGGTTACCGAGCACGCCGTCACCGAGACCTCAGCCGACAACGCCTAAACGGCCTCGGCAGTCCAAGTACCACTACCCCCGCTCTGAGCGGCGCTGGATCCAAGCGATCCGGTGCGCGCAGTGAGCGCCGTGAACTTCAGTTCATAAGCGAACGAGCGCGCCGGAGCGCGCCGGAGCCAGCGCCGCTCAGGACATCAGCCAGCTGAGGGTTTGGAACATCGCCCAGCTGACGATTACAACTGTTGCGATCAGCGATACGGCGAGCGTGACAAAGCGGCGGAACTGGCTCTGCTCGTGACGTTCGCGGTGGCGCACCTTCGTGCGTTTGATCGCTTCGCGACGGACTTCCTGTCGGCGCGCGCGGTCGACATGCGTGTGCTCGTGAAAAGCGCGCTCGAACTCGGCGACTGATTGCCTCATCTTCATAGCGAACTCAGCCTAGCGGTCACAGGCTCCCCAGAGCCCTTTGTTTGTGCGCTTTGCCATTAGCTGCACGCGGGTGAAGTACTTCGCCTTTGAGACGTTCGGCTTGATCTCGATCGTCTGAGCGAACCCTTCGGAAAGCAGTTTCGCGTTGACCAGCGTGCCCTCGACGTACACGAACGCAAGCGTCCGGCCGTAACGATCCAACGGCTCGATGTCAGGCTCTAGCCTGACCGTTTTGCCCTCAACAAGCTTGGCGTTGTAGTCGCTCGCCTGCTTGCCGAAGCACTCCACCGGTGAGTTCGGCTTGACCGACTCCGGGGTGTCGACGCCGATGTATCGAACTCGCTCAGCGCGAGTATCGGGACTCGCGCTCAACCGGCGCACGAGAATCGTGTCGCCGTCGACTACTCGGAGTACGCGGGCTCGTTCGAACTGGACCGGGTCCGGTGAATCACCGTTTGAGTCCGGCGGACGGAGCTCGCCCTGAGCGGTCGGGGTTTCTGGCAAAGGATCGGAGACCTCGCCCGTGTCGATCAACTCGTACGCGGCCAACACGATGAAGGCAAAGGCAATGACCCAGGCGGAGGCTTTGCGCGACGTCATCGCACCTGCCTCAACCCGGGTCGCGGAGCTACAGAGATTGCGCTGCCGATTACGGCTTGCGCAGGACGCTGTCGACCAGCGTCTTCTTGATCTGGCCGACGATGTCGTGGGCTGCGCTGGTCTCGCGCTGCCAAATGTTGCGGCCGTAGATTACGCCTGAGCCGCCGGCCTCCATGACCATGCGGGTCATGTCGAGAACCTGCTCGTCGGACGCCTTCGATCCACCGGAGAGCACGACCAGCGAGCGGCCGGCGCTTTCGACGCACTGGCGGATTGCCTCGGCCTGGTCGACCTGCATCTCGTTGTAGGGAGCAGGGGCGTCGGCGTCCTTCTCGGGGTTGAGCTTCGGCATGTTGATCTTGACAATGTCGGCGCCCATTTCCATTGCCATACGCGACGCGTAGTCGATCGCGTAGAAGCTGTCCTGGCCGCCCTTCTTGGCGACGTCGCGACCACGCGGGTAGGACCAGACGACCAACGGCATGCCGAAGCGATCGCATTCCTCGCGGACCTCGCCAAGCTGACGCAGGTCTTCGTCTTGGCGCGGCGATCCGACGTAGAGCGTGTAACCAACGGCGTCAGCGCCGAGACGAACTGCGTCTTCGACGCTGGCGTTGACCGCGCTGAATGACTCGTCGGAAGGCGGAATGTCGGTCTTGCCGTTGAGCTTGAGCAACAGCGGCACCTGTCCGGCCCAGTCCGGGTAGTACTTCGTCGCGAAGCCGATCTGACAGGCAATTCCGCTGTAGCCCGCTGTAGCGGCGAGGCTGAACTGGTAGTCGGGGTCCTTTGAGGCGGGATTCGGGAAGAAGTCACGCGGGCCGTGCTCGATGCCTTGATCGATCGGCAGGAACATCAGCGTGCCGTTGCCGGGGCCGAAGGTGTAGAGCATGCGGTGTAGCCGGGCCTTCTTGCCAGGCGAAACTACGTCGAGCAGGGACTTCTGTGCGGTGAGCGAGGACGTTGCCATAGCCGGGGAAAACTCCTAGTTGGATCTCTTCAGAAAGGGGATATAAAAGCTTCAAAAGAGCATATCCGCCGAATCCGGGCGATCCCGGTCGCCGACGCGCACAGATACGATGCGGCGGGCATGGCCGAGCGCGAACTGTTTGTCATCTGTAATAACTGCGGCAGCGAGGTCAGCCCGTACGTGACCGAATGCCC
>JBASTN010000031.1:0-31663 GCA_049274915.1 Solirubrobacterales bacterium | reverse complement strand
CCGCCAGTGGATCCGCCTGCCAAATCTGCGCCGCAATTCGGCTCGGCTCGTGCCAGACACCGCGCGGATCGATCACAATCTGGTCGCAGGACAACGAACTCAGCCAGGCCCGCAACGGCTTCGACGTCGGCGTCTCGCCGACGCGGATAACCAGGTCGGGAACCAGATGCTCCCGCGCTGAGTCGTCGCGCAAGATCAAGTCGTAGGCGCTCACGACACTCGCCTTGTGCGTTAGCGGCTCACGCCTCAGCTGCGACAGCGCATCGGCCAGCACCGGAATCCGCGCAGGGCCAGCGAACTCGGCGATCGCCGCCGCCAACCCCGGCTGGTGCTGTTCACCGACGACGATCAAAGGACGCTTGGCACCGCCGATCGCTTCGGCCAGATCCGGACCGGGCGCGGGGGAGTGCCGCAGCGAACTCCACGGCGCACCGTCTTCGCGACCCAGCGCCGCGCGCGAGTTCTCGATCCCTCCGAGGCCCGTTGCCACCGGGTGAAGCGGGTCGCGCAGCGGCAGGTTCAGGTGCACCGGTCCGGGGTTGTCGCCAAGCGACTCAGCCCAGGCGCGACACGCGAGCGCGCGAAAGTGACGTAGGGTCTGCTCGCTCAGCGAATGACTGCCGGCCTCGACAAACCAGCGCACGCTCGATCCGAACAGTTTGATCTGGTCGATCGACTGCCCGGCGCCGACATCGCGCAGCTCGGGTGGCCGATCCGCAGTCAAAACGATCAGCGGAACACCCGCGTGCGAGGCCTCGATCACTGCGGGGTGCAAATTCGCCGAGGCCGTTCCGGAGCTGCACGTGACAACGACCGGCGTACGCGTCGCCTTGGCAAGCCCGAGCGCGAAGAACCCTGCCGAGCGCTCGTCGAGGACACTGAAAGTTCGGATCTCGTCGCGGTCCGACAGCGCGTAACTGATCGGCGCATTGCGCGACCCGGGCGCCGCGACCGCGTGGCGTACGCCGAGCCGAACGAACTCGTCGACCATCACGCGCAGCGGGGCAAAGGTTTCGTTGGTCAGTTCCATCGCGGTGGTTGTTCGTGAGTGGGGCGGCGCAAGATCCGTTGTTGCTCGTCCACGGCTTCGCGCAGACGCCTCAATCGTGGCAAACCGTGATCGAGGTTATGGGTAAAAACCGTGTGCTGCACGCTATCGAGCTTCCCGGTCATGGGGCTACAGCGCTTACACGTGGTGAGCCGACCGTCAAATCGGCGCGGCAGGCGGTGCTCGACGAGATCGCGGGTCTGCGTACCGAGCACGTCGCGATATGGGGCTACTCACAGGGCGCCCGCGTCGCCCTGGACGCCGTGCTTCACAACCCCGAGAACTGCTCCGCGCTGATTCTCGAAAGCGGAACCGCCGGGATCGATGATCCGCTCGCCCGGGCAGACCGC
Source organism: Solirubrobacterales bacterium (assembly GCA_049274915.1). Lineage (GTDB taxonomy): Bacteria > Actinomycetota > Thermoleophilia > Solirubrobacterales > JACPNS01 > JACPNS01. Next base: position 30,265 of record JBASTN010000031.1, on the reverse strand, counting down.
CGCAGCCGCGATGTCGCGCTCGGATCCCGCATCGCCGCAGGATCGATCGAAGACTTCGTCGGGCTCTGGGAGCGCGTGCCTGCGCTTGGCGACCAGTCCGCAGAATTGATCGAACAGCAACGCCCAGATCGCCTCGCACACGACCCGGTCGCGCTTGGCGCCGCGCTTCAGGGCATCGGCCAGGCTGCCTACGACCCGATGTGGAATCGTTTAAATGAGATCGAGATTCCGGTTTTACTGATCAGTGGCGAACGCGATCGCGTCTACACCCGCCACGCACGCCATATGGCCGAGGCGATCACCAACGCGAAGCACGTAGTGGTGCCCGACGCCGGTCACTGCGTGCACCTCGAACGCCCGGCCGAAGCAGTGACCGCAGTCGAAGGGTTTCTGAACTCGGCCTAGCGGCGGTACAACCGACCGGTGATCGGCGCAAAGACCCACGACAGTCCGAACGAGAAGAGAACGACTAGGCCGAGCGCCGAGACGACGCCGGCAACCCCCGCACCGGGGCGAAATCCAAGGAGCAACCCGAGCAGGATGATTAGCTCCACGGGCGCCGGTGTGGCAGTCTCATCCGGGAGAGCTAGTCAGTTAATTCGAGCGCGTGTTCGGAAAGAGCGCCGTCGTCGAGTTCGATCCCAAGGCCCGGCGCCGTACCGATTGTCATCGACCCGTCAACTACATCCGGCAGACCGCTGCCGTACGTGTCCGCCAGCGCACTCGCCGTCGCCAAACCGCATGCCAGATCGATCTCCGCACGTGTCGCCGCAAAATGCAGCCCCGCAGCCAATCCGACCGGACCATCGAGCGTGCTCGTCACATAACAGAACAACCCGGCGGACAACACCTTGTCCGCCAGCACCGTCGCACGAGCCGGGCCGCCGACCTGAGACAGCTTGATCGCGACTCCGTCGCACGCGTTCTCCCGCACGTACTCGCGAAGGTCGGCGGCATCGCGCACTCCTTCGTCGGCGACGACCGGAACCAGCACGGAATCGCGAACGCGATGCATCCCCAGCAAGTCATCTGCCGCCACCGGCTGTTCGATCAGCTCTAGGCCGAGCGACGTGAGCTCGCCGATCCGCCCGACCGCCTCGGCCGAGAACCAGGCGCCATTGGCGTCAATCCGCAGGCGGGTCTCCCAGCCGACTGCCTCGCGTATGGCCTCAACTCGCTCGATGTCATCCGGCAATCCCACTTTGATTTTCAAGGTCTTGAACCCGGCTTCGACCGCCGCCAGCGCCAATGCAGTCGATTGATCGATCGATCCGCCGGCGATCGTCGCGTTCACCTCGACCGATGCCCGCGCCGGCAGCGCGAACAACTCCGCGAGCGGCACGCCGAGCTGGTGTGCCTGAAGATCGAGCAAGGCCGTGTCGACCGCCGCCAACGCGGGCGCCGGCAGCCGCGAACCAAGCTCGTCCATGATGTACGCCGTCTGAGTCATTTCGCAACCGCTGAGCCGCGGGCGCGCCTGCAACTCGATTGCGTCGACAAGGTCTCGCAGACCGTCGAAGCGGGGGTGGGGGTAGGGCGTCACCTCGCCGAACCCGACATTGCCTTCCGAATCCGTCAGTCGGAGAACCGCGAGGTCGCGATGCTCGACCGCCCCCGCCGCAGTCGTGAACGCGTGCCTCAGCCCGAGCCTCAGCGGGAACAGCTCAAAGCGCTCGACGTTCATGCGCCTAACGCTACGTCAGCAAGAGGCCGACAGACAGCAGTACGCAGAAGACCAGCTCCAGCCGAGCCGTGTCGCCAAGCGCCTTGTTGAGCGCGCCGCCGTCGGTGCGATTGCGAATCGTTCGAGCCAGCGGCGGCACGAGCACGATCGATGCCACCGCGAGATTGATCCAGGCCGTCAGATCGCTCGCAAGCCAGATAACCGGAATCATCAGCACCGAGATCAGCAGCGTCAATGAGTAGATCCGCCGCATCGTCGCCCTGCCAAGTCGAACAGCGAGTGTGCGTTTGTTCGCGCGTCGGTCCGTGTCCATGTCACGAATGTTGTTGACCATCAGTACTGCGCAGGCGAGAAGACCAACCGGGACCGAAAGAGCGAATGCTTCCCAGACCAGTTCGCCGGTCTGAACGAAGAACGATCCGGTGACGGCGACGACTCCAAAGAAGAGAAAGACGAAGACCTCGCCGAGGCCCTCATAGCCATAGGGCCGCGGGCCGCCGGTGTAAAGCACGCCGGCGACGATCGATGCGGCGCCGACAAGCAACAACTCCCAGCCTGCCTCGACGACGAGGTAGACGCCCGCCAACGCGGCGATTGCGAACGACGCCCACGTCGCGTAAAGCACGTACTTCGGTGGCACGAGACCGCCCGCCGTCACGCGCACCGGCCCCAGCCGATCTTCGGTGTCCGCACCGCGTCGCGCGTCGGAGTAGTCGTTCGAAAGGTTCGTGCCGATCTGAATGAACAACGCACCGATGATCGTCGCGATCAAAATCAGAATGTCGAACTGATCCGCCGGACCAGCCGCCAGCGCGGTGCCGACGGCGACCGGCGCAAGCGCTGCCGGCAACGTCCGCGGCCGCGCGGCCTTGACCCAAACCGACAACGCACCCATCAGTTCGACTCCGCCGCGCGCCGTGTCACGGACGCTTCGGGAACTTGGAGAAGTCCGGGTCGCGCTTCTCGACGTATGCGTTGCGACCCTCTTGGGCCTCTTCGCTCATGTAGAAGAGCAACGTCGCGTCACCGGCGAGCTGCTGAACGCCCGCCATGCCGTCGGTCGCAGCATTAAACGACGCCTTCAGCATGCGCAGAGCCAGCGGCGACATCGCCAGCATCTCCTTGCACCACTTGACCGTCTCTTCTTCGAGTTGTTCGAGCGGCACGACGGTGTTCACGAGTCCCATGTCCAGCGCCTCCTGCGCGCTGTACTGGCGACAAAGGAACCAAATCTCCTTTGCCTTCTTTTGCCCGACGATTGAGCCGAGGTACCCAGCACCGAATCCGCCATCGAACGATCCGACCTTCGGACCGGTCTGACCGAAACGCGCGTTGTCCGCCGCGATCGTCAGGTCGCAGACGATGTGCAACACGTGTCCGCCACCGATTGCGTAACCCGCGACCTGCGCGACAACCGGCTTAGGCAGGCGGCGAATCTGAATCTGCAGGTCGAGCACGTTGAGCCGCCCGACGCCTTGCTTGGCGACCTTGTCGTCACCGATGTACCCGTCGTCGCCGCGAATACGCTGGTCGCCACCGCTGCAGAACGCGTCGGGACCCTCGCCGGTCAGCACGATCACACCAACTTCGATGTCATCCCGCGCCCGGTCAAACGCGTCAGAAAGCTCAAAAAGCGTCTGCGGACGAAAAGCATTCCGAACCTCGGGACGGTTGATCGTGATCCGCGCGATCCCCTCGTGCAGTTCGTACTTGATGTCCTTGTACTGCTCGCCTGCGTTGGTCCAGTCGATCGTCACGTCTGCTCCTCGCTGTGTTTCCGCTGTGTTTCCGAGTCGCCGCGGATGTTATTCGTCTGGCGGCGCGGGCAGTTGCAGGCGCGCGATCACCGCGCGATGGTCGCTGCCGGGTATGCGAACGATCTCGACAGAAATCACCCTGATCGATTGGTGGACGAGGATGTGGTCGAGGGTCAGTTTTCGACGCCCGCGGTGGGGCCAAGTCGCGATCAGGCCTTTACCAACACTGTCGGCGGCATCCTTGTAGCCGCGGCTGAGCAGACTGCGAAACGCGGAATGGTCGTGTGTTGCGTTGAAGTCGCCGATCACGATCCGCGGAAGTTTCGAGTCGCAAGCCGCGCAAGGGATCGCATTTAGTCCGCGACGCCACTTCGCCACACGACCAGGCGATGTCGGCGGGACTGGGTGAACGACCCGTACCCTTAGGCCGTTGCTCGTTTGCTCGCCCTCCGTCGCATCTGTCACGGATTCGACGGTCTGAGATCCGGTGCGCCGTAACGCTGATCGGGACCAGAGGCCTGAGCCCGCGAACCCGGGCAAGCTGTCGTCAAGGGCGTGAGGAAGCAGCTCACCCATTCCGGCTCGCCGCAGTCCGGAGCTGAACTCGGGCTCGAGTTCTTGTAATCCGAGGATGTCGACGTCCTTTGACCGGACCAGCCCGAGAAACTCCGCCGCCTGATCGTTCCCGCGCAGGACGTTCGCCGTCATGACCGTCACGATCGGACCCCGGGCGGGCGGTTGGCCATCGGCAGTCAGTCGCCCGACAAGCGTCGCACCGAGGACGATCAGGACGATGCCCGCCAGCGCGGCGACCCGCCAAACGCGCAGCAACAGTGCAATCGTCAATGGAACCACACAAGCCGCCGCAACATACGGCGTAAACGCCACGATCGCGACAAACGGATGAATGCTGTCCAGCCCGCCGATCCGGACAATCGCCCAGGCCACACCAGGCAGCGTCGCGAGCAGTGCGACAAGCGTGCGGGTGGTTGGCCGCGAGAACCTAGACAGAGGGGACGCCGCCACGCAGCCAGGCGAGAACTGCTCGCTCTTGCTTGGCAGGGCCGTAGAAGTGGCGAGCCCACAGACTGCGGGGGTTGGCGATTAGACAACTTCCGACCACCCAGGCAACGCCGGCGGTTATGAAGCCCGCCCAGAAGTATCCCCAGCGCTCTTTCGACGCAGCGATGACGGCGCAGGAAATTGCGAGTAGGACCCAGATGCTCCAAAGGAGCAGCCCCAGGCTTGGCACAACAAGCGTGGTCTCCGACGACGACATTCGGCGATCGTAACTCAAATCGACGACGAAGACAAGGCAGAAGGCGCACCTTCCGATACCCTCGCGCGCATGATCTACGACAACGATGCAGACCTCACAAAACTTGATGGAAAGACGGTTGCGATCCTCGGATTCGGTTCGCAAGGGCACGCTCACGCACTGAGCCTTAAAGACTCCGGCGTTGACGTCGTGGTCGGGCTGCGACCAGGCTCCGACTCGGTCGCCAAGGCGGAGAAAGAAGGCCTCAAGGTCGTCGACGTCGCCGAAGCGGCGAGCCTCGGTGACTTGGTCATGGTGCTTCTGCCCGACGAGCTTCAGGCCGACCTCTGGGAGAGCGAGATCAAGGACGGAATCGTCCCCGGCAACATGCTGCTGTTCGCCCACGGCTTCGCCATCCACTTCGACCAGATCAAGCCCGACGACACGATTGACGTCGCCATGGTCGCCCCGAAGGGCCCCGGACACCTCGTCCGCACTCAGTTTGAGGCCGGCGCCGGAGTTCCCGGTCTGGTCGCGATCCACCAGGACGCCACCGGCCACGCCCGCGACCTCGCCCTGGCCTACGCCAAGGGCATCGGCTGCACCCGCGGCGGTGTGATCGAGACAACCTTCAAGGATGAGGCCGAAACCGACCTCTTCGGTGAGCAGGCTGTGCTTTGCGGCGGTGCCACTGAGCTCGTCCGAGCAGGCTTCGAGACGCTGGTCGAGGCCGGTTACGACCCGCGTCTGGCCTACTTCGAGTGTCTCCACGAGCTCAAGCTGATCGTCGACCTGATGTACGAGAAGGGGATCGCAGGCATGCGTTACTCGATCTCCAACACGGCCGAGTACGGCGACGTCACACGCGGCAAGCGCGTGATCGGTCCGGAGTCGCGCGCCGCGATGAAGGAGATCCTCGCTGAGATCCAGTCGGGCGACTTTGCCCGCGAGTTCATCGCCGAGAGCAAGGCCGGCAACGAGAACTTCGATCGCATGCGCGAAGAAGGCAAGTCGCACCAGGTCGAAAAGGTCGGCGGCGAACTGCGCGACGGCATGGACTGGATCAACACCAAGTTCGACAAGGGCTAGGCGCTCAAGCGCCAGGTCGCCGGGAGGCATGCAGCGATGAACGGTCAGGATCCGCCATTCCCGCAGCACGGAGCTCCCGGCGAGCCCGAGTCACCTGAGCAGCCGGCGCAGCCACAAGCCGCGCAGCCACAAGCCGCGCAGCCACAAGCCGCGCAGCCACCGCCGACGCAACAGCCCGCGCAGCAGTACCAATACGCGCAGCAGCCCCAATACGCGCAGCAGCCCCAATACGCGCAGCAGCCCCAGGCCTATCCGGCAGCTCAGTACCCGCCCCAGCAGTACCCGTACTACCCGCCGCCGCCCGCATTCCCTGGCACCTACTACGGCGTCCCGCTGCCACCCGGCAACCGCAACGCGACCGCCAGCATCATCACGTCGATCGGCTCGATCGTCACGCTCATTTTCACTGTCGGCTTCTTGGCGATTCCCACGCTGATCGCCTCGATCATCAGCGTCATCCTCGGCGTCAAAGGCCGTCAGGCCGTCGACCAAGGCCGCACTCACAAAGACCGCGATGTAGCCACGGCGGGGCTCTGGATCGGCGTCACTGGAGTCGTCCTCTCGGTCGCTGCGATCGTCGGCTGGATCGTCTTCATCGTCTGGCTCTCAGGCGATCCGGCCGCTGACCCGGGCGACCTCGCGTCGCTCCGCACAGCCCTCTCACTGTGATCCTGCATACCTGCGCGGAGTTCCGGTCGCCCTCCGGCGCGGCGCTATCCTCGGCCACTTGACGATCTCGCCTTACATCAAGTCGTACCTGATGACTCCCGGCCCGACTCCGGTCCCGCCGCAGGTCTCGCAGGTGATGGCCGAGCCGATCCTTTTCCACCGCGCACCGGCCTTCGTGCCTGTCTATGCGCGGGTGCTCGACCGCCTCAAAACCGTCTTCGACACGCAAAACGATGTCCTCTGCTTCGCGTCATCGGGCTCCGGCGCGATGGAGAGCGCGATGGCCAACCTTGTACGCCCCGGCGACAAGATCGTCGTCACCTCCGCCGGCAAGTTCGGCGAGCGCTGGAAAGAACTGGCCGAGGCATACGAGGCCGACTACGCCTACCTCGACGTCGAGTGGGGCGAGCAGATCGATCCGGCGGCAGTCGACCAGATCCTCACCGACAACCCCGGCGCAGGCGTCGTCTTCACCACACTTTCCGAGACTTCAACCGGAGTCGTCCACGACATCCGCGCAATCGCCGAAGTCGCGCACAAGCACGGCGCGCTGATTGTCGCCGACGCAGTGTCCGGCCTCGGCGCAACCGAACTGCACCAAGACGAATGGGAGATCGACGTCGTCGTCTCCGGTTCGCAGAAGGCCCTGATGACGCCTCCGGGCATGGGCTTCGCCTCAGTCAACCAGCGCGCACTCGACAAAGCCGCCGAGCGGCCGGCAGGTCGTTACTTCTTCGACTGGAACAAGACTGCGAAGGGTCAGCGCAAGGACCCGCCGGACTCACCTTTCACGCCGCCCGTCAGCCTTTTCATGGGCCTCGATGTCGCGCTGAGCATGATCGTCGAAGAGACGATGCCGGTCGTGCTTGAGCGCCACCGACTGCTGGGCCAGGCCACCCGTGCCGCCGTCAAGGCGCACGGTCTCGAGATCTTCGGACTCGACGACGACGCGGCCAGCGTCGTCACAGCCATCAAAGCGCCCGAGGGCGTCGACGGCGCGGGAATCCCCAAGCTGATGCGCGACAAGTACGGAATCACGATCGCCGGCGGCCAGTCCCAGCTCAAGGGCAAGATCGTGCGCATCGCTCACTGCGGATACTTCGGACCTTTCGACATCATCACGTCGGTCGCCGGCCTCGAACTCGCGATCAACGAACTCGGCGGATCACTCGAACTCGGCGCCGGAGTAGCGGCCGCCCAGCAAGTGTTCGCCAACGCCGCCGTTCCGGTCGGCGCGTAACTCGATGGCCAAGCCCAAGGTCCTAGTCAAGGAGAAGATCGCCGACGCCGGCGTGGAGCTGCTTCGTGCGAACTACGACGTCGAGGTTGGCGTTGACTGGTCGGACGAGGATCTGAACTCACGGATCGGCGAGTTCGACGCATTGCTCGTGCGCTCGGCCACCCAGGTCGACGCCGCGCTGATCGAGAAGGCCACCAACTTGAAGGTGATCGGCCGCGCAGGTGTGGGGGTCGACAACATCGACGTCCCCGCCGCCACCCAACGCGGAATCATCGTCGCCAACGCACCCGAGAGCAACATCGTCACGGCGGCGGAGCACACGATGGCGCTGCTGATGGCCGTTGCCCGCAACGTTCCCCAGGCACACAGCGCGCTGACGAAGGGGGAGTGGGCCCGCTCGAAGTACGGCGGAGTTGAGGTTTACGAGAAGACTTTGGGAATCCTGGGCTTTGGGCGGATCGGGCAGCTGGTTGCTGCGCGGGCGCGTTCATTTGGTATGGACATTGTTGGATACGACCCGTTCGTGAGCGCCGAGCGCTTTCGCGAGCTGGGGGTGGAGAAGGCGGATACGCCGGAGGACCTTTACGCCGTCGCCGATTTCTTGACGATCCACCTGCCGAACACTCCGGAGACGAAGGGCTTCTTGAATGCCGAGGCGTTCTCGAAGATGAAGCCGACGGCGCGGGTGTTGAACGTTGCACGCGGTGGGTTGATTGATTACGACGCGCTGCTTGAGGCTTTGACTAACGGGACGATTGCTGGCGCGGCGCTCGACGTGTTTGCGAGTGAGCCGATGACGGAATCCCCGCTGTTTGATCTGGACAATGTTGTCGTGACTCCGCACTTGGGCGCTTCGACGACCGAGGCGCAGGATCGCGCTGGCGTACAGACCGCCGAGCAAATTGATGCAGCATTGAGCGGTGGGTTTGTCAGTAACGCCGTGAACATCCCGAAGGTCGGCGCCGAGGATATGGCGACGCTGGAGCCGTTCATTCCGCTCGCCGGTCGACTTGGAACGTTGGCCGTGGCCTTGGCCGAGCACGGCTCGATCGACAACATCGAGATTTCGTACGAAGGCCACTTGGCGAACTTCGACACGCGGTTGCTGACTGTTGCGGTTTTGAAGGGCGCTCTTGAAGGTCACACCGAGGAGTCGGTCAACCTTGTCAACGCTCCGGCATTGGCTGAAGCCCGCGGCATCTCCGTCAGTGAGAAGAGCAGCACCACCGCCGAAGACTTCACTGAGCTCATCAAGGTGTCAATTCAGAGCAACGGCGAGACCATCGAGGTAGGCGGCACCGGCCTGGGGCCGAAGAACCTGCCGCGCCTAGTGCTGGTTTATGGCCAGAACTTCAATATTGAGTTTGCGGACCACATCGCGTTCTTCCGTTACGCGGATCAGCCCGGAATGCTCGGAAAGGTCGGAACGATCTTTGGCGAGGCTGGGGTGAACATTGATAACGCGGTGATTGGCGCTGGTGGGGAATCGTCAGATGCCGTGTTGGCGATTACGTCGCACGACACGATCCCGCGGGAGCTTGTGGAGAAGATTCTGCAGCTCGATGGGTTTAACGACGGGCACGTCGTTAGTTTCTAGCTCGATTCGTCCCGACGACATTCGTCTCCCACGTTCGCTGGATCACCGTTGTGTATCTCGCAGCCGGCTCGGATCTAAGCTTGATCCATGCCGTTGATCCCCCAAGACCACCGTGACTACATCTTCTCGCCACCCGCCGAGCCCTGGCACGCCCGCCAAAGCGCCCCGGCCAAGCAATCCGTGGTTGCGACCACAACCGGCATACTCGCCGGCCTGATCTTCGGAATCGTCGCCGACACCAACGACATGGTTTCGCTGTTGATCGGCGGTGTCCTCGGCGCGGTCGGCATGGACACCTACTGGCGATATATCCGTCACGTGTTCGTCCGTCAGTAATCGTGTTAAATTGAACTCGTGGTGATTTTCAGCAACCTCCACCTTCTTCTCCTTCCCCCCTTGGGGGAATAGTCACGCGCGCGGCCACGCGGGTCGCAATACACCACGACGCATAAAGACCAGGAGAACGAAAAGGAGAGGTTCGATGAGCGACCAAGAGCGCACATCCGATGTACAGGCAGGCGAGCCCGGTAAGCCCGAGGATCGCGTAAAGATTTTCGACACGACGCTGCGCGACGGCGAACAGTCGCCTGGCATCTCGCTCAACGCTCACGAGAAGCTGGAGATCGCGCAACAGCTGGCGCGGCTTGGTGTCGACGTGATCGAGGCAGGGTTCCCGATCACTTCGCCCGGCGATTTCGAAGCGGTCCAGACGATCGCGCGCAACGTCGAAGGTCCGGTCATCTGCGCCCTGGCGCGGTCTGGATTCCAAGACATCGACGCAGCTTGGAACGCGATCAAGGACAGCGAACGTCCGCGCATCCACACGTTCCTCGCCACCAGTGACCTGCACATCGAACACAAGCTGCGCACCACGCGCGAGGACGTGCTCGGCCAGGTCCGCGCGGCCGTCGCCCACGCCAAGTCCTACACCGACGACGTCGAGTACTCGCCCGAAGACGGCAGCCGCTCCGACATCGACTTCATGTCCGAAGTCATACAAGTCGCGATCGACGAAGGGGCGACGACGATCAACGTGCCTGACACGACCGGTTACGCGATCCCCAACGAGTACGCCGACATGTTCACCGCGCTCTACGAACGCGTGCCCGACCTGCGCAAGGTCACGGTGTCGGTTCACTGCCATCAAGATCTCGGCGTCGCCGTCGCCAACTCATTCGCGGGAGTGATGGCCGGTGCCCGGCAGGTTGAATGCGCGGTTAACGGGATCGGCGAGCGAGCCGGCAACACGTCGCTGGAAGAGTTCGTGATGCTGCTGCACACGCGTCGGCCCGCGGTCGGTGTTTGGACCGGCATCAACACCCGCGAGATCGCGCGCACCAGTCGACTGGTCAGCCGCCTGACCGGGTACCCGATCCAGCCGAACAAGGCGATCGTCGGCCGCAACGCGTTCGCGCACGAGGCGGGCATTCACCAAGACGGCGTGCTGAAGAATCGCCGGACCTACGAGATCATGGACGCGCAGACCGTCGGTGTCGTCAGCAACGCGCTGGTACTGGGCAAACATTCCGGCCGTCACGCGCTGCAGAACGCGCTGCAAGAGCTCGGCTACGAGGTCAGCGGTCAGGTGCTCAACCAGGCGTTTAAGCGCTTCAAGGAGATCGCGGATCGCAAGAAGGAAGTCACCGCGATGGACCTCGAGGCGATCGTCTCCGACGAGATCCGCGACGACACGAAGGCCTACACGTTTGACTGGTTCGATCTGCACACCAGCAGCGAGGGCGAGCCGCGCGCGCAGGTGCGCGTGACCACGCCGGCCGGCGAACAGGTCGAGGGCACTGGGACCGGCGATGGTTCGATCGATGCCGTGTTTGCTGCAATCAACGACGCGACAGGTGCGACGGCGAAGCTTGCCGAGTACCGCGTCGATTCGGTGACCAGTGGTCAGGACGCGATCGGTGAGGTCAACGTCGTGATCGAGGTTGACGGACGCGTGGCTTCGGGCCAAGGTGTTTCGACCGACACCGTCTGGGCCAGCGGACGTGCGTATGCGCGAGCGCTGACCAACGCCGATCGCCGCAAGGGCATCGTCAGCGAGGCCGAGGGTGCCGCGCGCGATGCGGTGTCAAACCCGGTCGTGCCGTAGCCTGCCGCACGTGACCATCTCGCAACCGCAAGACCGCAATCGCGAGGACTTCGTCTGGAAGGACGGCGAGCGCCTGATCGCCTACGGGCCGTCGGCGCTCGCCAGTCTCCCGGCGTTTCTGCGCGCGGCGGGGATGGAGGAGTTCGTTGCCGTCGCCACCGACCGGTCTGCTTCGCAGGCGCCGGATGTGATCGGGATGGCGGTGGAGACGGTGTTCGCTGGGGAGGGCCGCGTGGATGCGATCGCTGCGGACTTGTTGGAGCAGGTGGGGGACCGGCCGGTGGTCGCCGTGGGCGGCGGCCGGGTTGTGGATGCAGCTAAGGCTTTGGGCGGGGCGACGGGGAAGCCGGTCGGTGTTGTGCCGACCACGTTGTCCGGCGCGCCGATGACGCCGTTTCATCGACTGCCGGCGGGTTTTGATGGGCCGCTGAAGCACGTGCGCCCGATGGTCGTGATCGCGGTCCCGGATCTGATGGCGTCGCAGCCGGTTGATCTGCGCACGGGTAGCGCGATGAACGCCCTGGCCCACGCGGTTGAGTCGATTTTCGTGACGACGAGCAGCGCGGTTCCGCGGCTTGCGGCTCGTGGCGCGATCGAGTTGCTTTACGGAGGACTGGTCGGACGGGGGATCGGCCCCGAACCGGAATCGCGGGGCGCCGAGACTTTGCGCCGTGCCAAGCTCGCCCTCGGCGCGATCGAGGCCGGGTACGCAGTCGGATCCACGGGCTACGCCATCCACCACGTGATCTGCCAGACGGTTGTGCGAGTTGCCGAGGTCCCCCACGCGCCGACGTACGGAGTGATGCTGCCGTTCACTCTGGAGTTCCTCAAGATCCGCGACGCCATCGCCTGGGAGATGGTCGCCGAAGCGATCGGCGAGGACGATCCCTCGACTGCGATCGCGCGCGTCAACGCCGAGGCCGGTCTACCGACGAGCTTGTCGGCGCTGGGCGTCGCCCCGGAACGGATCGACAGCATCGTCGCCGCAGCGGAATCGCGCGCGGAGCTGAAGCTGACGCCTGGTGGAGCCGACGCCGACGACATCCGGTCGCTGCTCGACGCCGCGTTCTGACGGACTGGCAACTTCCGCAGCTCCGCGCCCTGTCGCGGTGTCTGAACCCTGAACCCTGAACCCTGAACCCTGAACCCTGTCGCGGTGTCTGAGCCCACCGGAGCCCATCGAACTCACCGCTGATTTCTCGCAAATTGCGGGATAGTTTGTGCGTATTGAGCGAGCCATGCACCCGAGAGGGTCAATGACTCGCTCATATCGCACAAAGTTCGACGCAAAATACGCAGATCGACGCACAGCAAAACGCCGGAACGCCGACTGCCCCGTGCTCAGGCACACTTCGTCAACCCGCGCCCGCCGCCCGACCGACCGCCGCCCGCGCCGCCAGCCCGCGCCGCTGCGCCCCAATACCCCAGCGTACGTGATAACATACACACGTAATGCCCGCCAAACCCTCACTCCACGCCGTTGTGACCCCACCGCCTGACGCAACCACCCTCGACCCCGCAGTCGTTGGCCAGCGCGTCCGCAAACTCCGCGACGCCATGCAGCTCTCGCTCCGCGATCTGGCCGAACGCTCCGGGGTCTCAGCCCCGATGCTCTCCCAGGTCGAGCGAGGGGAGACCAGCCCAACTCTCTCCGTCGCCGCCCGCATCGCCAACGGCCTCGAGCTCTCACTCTCACAACTCCTCCGCCTCGACGAAACCCACCACGTCGTAGTCGTCAAAGCCGACGATCGCCGTGCCGGCGACACCCGCGCCGCCGGTCACGCCTACGAACTCCTCACCCCGCCGCTCCCCGGCCAGCGAGTCGAGCTTTCCGAGCACACGCTCCAACCAGGCGCCACCACCGGCGGAGAGGGCGACCCGCCGATCCACGAACCGGGCAGCCGCGAGACCGTCGCGCTGCACCACGGCGAGCTCGACCTCGTCGTCGACGGCGACCGCCACCACCTAACCGCAGGCGACTCCGTCACCTTCGACGCCGATCTCGCGCACCACTTTGAAAACCCCGGAGACGGCGAAGCCGTGTTCCTTGCAGTGACCACCGCCGGTCTTCGGCGAGGTTAATCGACCCCAACACACCCACTCAAGAGGAGGTGACCATGGCTAAAACAATGTTCGAAAAGATCTGGCAGGCCCATGAGGTGAGCGAAGGGCTCATTTACATCGACCTGCACCTCGTGCACGAAGTCACCTCTCCGCAGGCCTTCGATGGTCTGCGTCTGGCCGGCCGCAAGGTCCGTCGTCCCGATCGCACGCTCGCCACGGCAGACCACAACGTCCCTACCGACGGCGCGACCACACTGGCTCAAATCCACGACCAGCTCTCACGCAAGCAGATCGAAGTTCTCGAGAACAACTGCGCCGAGTTCGGCGTGCCCGCGTACTCGATCGGTTCGGAGCATCAGGGCATCGTTCACGTGATCGGCCCGGAGCTGGGCGTGACCCAGCCGGGCATGACGATCGTCTGCGGCGACAGCCACACCGCGACACACGGCGCGTTCGGCGCGCTCGCGTTCGGCATCGGCACGTCCGAGGTCGAGCACGTGCTGGCCACGCAAACGCTCACGCAGCGCAAGTCGAAGTCGATGCGGATCAACTACACGGGAGAGCTTGGCTTTGGTGTCACACCGAAGGACCTGATTCTCGCGACAATCGGTCAGATGGGTGTTGACGGTGGCGTCGGGTACGTCATCGAGTACGCCGGACCGGCCGTCGAGGCGATGTCAATGGAAGGCCGGTTGACGATGTGCAACATGACAATCGAGGGTGGCGGTCGCGCTGGCCTGATCGCTCCTGACGAGACGACCTTCGAGTGGGTTCGCGGCCGCAAGGCTGCCCCGCAAGACGTGGATGCGGCTATCGAGCAGTGGAGGCAATTGGTCACCGACGACGACGCGGTCTTCGACAAGGAGATCACGATCGACGCATCGGCCGTCTCGCCGCAGGTCAGCTGGGGGACGACGCCGAGCATGGTCACGCAGGTCACCGACATCGTCCCGGATCCGTCCGCGTTCGAATCTCCGACCGACCGGGACGGCGCCGAGCGCGCACTCGAATACATGGGCCTGACCGCAGGCACGCCGATCCAAGAGATCAAGCTGGACCGGATCTTCATCGGATCCTGCACCAACAGCCGCATCGGCGACCTGCGCAGCGCGGCCGAGGTCGTCAAGGGCCGCAGGGTTGCAGACACGCTCAGCGCGATGGTCGTGCCGGGCTCGGCGAAGGTCAAGAAACAGGCCGAAGAAGAGGGTCTCGACAAGATCTTCATCGACGCCGGATTCGACTGGCGCAGTGCCGGCTGCTCGATGTGCCTGGGCATGAACCCCGACACGCTCGACCCGGGCGAGCGTTGCGCAAGCACCTCGAACCGCAACTTCGAGGGCCGTCAAGGCCGCGGCGGACGCACGCACCTGGTCAGCCCGCAGATGGCCGCTGCCGCTGCGATCGCCGGACATTTCGTAGACATTCGAGAATGGGAATAGGAGGGACCTGAAAATGAAAGAGATCAACAAGGTCACCGGTGGCGTCACGGTGCTCGACCGCAACGATGTGGACACCGACCAGATCATCCCCAAGCAGTTCCTCAAGCGCGTCGAGCGCACCGGTTTCGGTGAGTTCCTGTTCTACGACTGGCGCAAGGAGCCCGGCTTCGAGCTGCCGGTCAACCCGATCCTCGTGACCGGGCGCAACTTCGGCTGCGGCAGCTCGCGCGAGCACGCGCCGTGGGCGCTCAACGACTACGGCTTCGAGGCGATCGTCGCTCCGAGCTACGCCGACATCTTCTACAACAACTGCTCCAAGAACGGCATGGTGCTCGTCGCTCTGCCCGAGGAGCAGGTGCAGGAGATCGGTCGCGCCGGCGAGGCCACGATCGACCTCGAACGCAAGGTCGTCGTCGCCGACGGCAAGGAGTTCCCGTTCGAGATCGATGAGGGAATCCGTCATCGCCTGCTCAACGGCCTCGACGACATCTCGATGACACTGCAAGACGAACCCGCCATCTCGCGCTTCGAAGCCGAGCGCGAACGCGAAGGTCCGGTGACGACCGCGCTGTAGGCGCGTTCGTTCGACGTGCCCGAAGCCGGCCACAAACTGCGCGACTGGGATGCCGCCACGTATCACCGCGTGGCAGACCCCAGGGACGCGTGGAACGTCGGCGTGATCGAACGACTTGAGCTGCGCGGCGATGAGCGCGTGCTTGACGCCGGCTGCGGGTCGGGGCGGGGGACAGAGATGTTGGTCGAGGCCCTGCCGCGCGGTCGCGCGATCGGCGTCGACGGCTCACCCTCGATGGTCGCCGCGGCCCGCGAACTGCTCGGTGATACCGCCGACATCGTCGAGTCCGATCTTCAGGAGCTGGCGATCGATCAACCAGTCGACGCGATCGTGTCGACCGCGACGCTGCACTGGGTCCCAGACCACGCGCGCACCTTCCAACGCTTCGCCGATGCCTTGGTCCCTGGCGGAAAGCTCGAAACGGACTGCGGCGGATTCGGCAACGTCGCAAAGGCCGTCGATGCCTGCGACCGCGTCGCGACCCGCCCGGAATTCGCAGACACGTTCGCGGAGTGGGAGAGGCCCTGGCACTTTGAGACGCCCGATGACACCGTCCCCCGTCTCGAAGCTGCCGGGTTTGATGTGCGTGACTGTTGGCTCACCCCGCGGCCGACCGCGATCTCCGAACCACGCGAGTACATGCGCGTCGTGATCGCCGCGCCATATCTCGACGTACTGCCGGTCGAGCTCCACGACGAGTTCGTCGACCTCGCGGTCGACTTTCTCGACGGCGCCACCGAGATCGACTATGTCCGCCTAAACATCGGCGCCGTCAAGCGCGGGGCGTAACCAGACCTCCTTCGCCATCCGTTGGCACGGCCGGCACCGCCTCGCGAGCTCGCTCCCCAAGCCGCTCCCCAAGCCGCTCCCAAGGTCAGACCTTCGGAACGCCCTTCGGAACGCCTTAAGGTCAGACCTTCGGAACGCCAAGCCGCTCCCCAAGCCGCTCCCAAGGTCAGACCTTCGGAACGCCTTAAGGAGCGGCTTCGCAATCCACGCACGAAACCGCAACACCACGCGTGTCGCGGTACCCTGACTACTAGGTACAGGCAGCTCACTTCACGCGCTGGCCTTCGCGCGACGTACAGACTCTTATGACCGACGAAAAGCACCCTGACGGAGCCGGGCCAGATCCCGGCGAGCGCCTGCTTGCGATACGGGCTGCCGACGGCGACACCGCCGCAGTCGCTGAGCTCTACGACCGCTACGAGAAGCGGCTCTACAACTACTGCCACCGGCTGACCAACAACGCCGAAGACGCCGCGGACGCAACCCAAGAAGCGTTCTGCAACGTAATCCAACGCCTGCCCGGTCTCGACACACAGACCCTCAACTTCGGTGCGTATCTCTACACCGCGGCACGCAACGCCTCGCTGGACATCATCAAGCAGTCGAAGCGTGCTGTCGCCACTGAGGAAGTGCCTGAAGATCGCTTCGCGACGCTTCATGTGGAGGAAGACCCCGAACGGTCGTTGATGACCAGCGCCCAGCAGGATGCCGCCCGCGCAGCCAACGCCCGCCTGCCCGAAAAGCAGCGCGAAGTGCTGGCGCTCCGCGAGGTCGCCGAGCTCAGTTACGACGACATCGCGACGACGATGGAGATGAACCCGAACGCCGTCGCCCAACTGATTTCTCGAGCACGCGTCAACTTCTTTAAACAGATGCGCGACGCCTCGGTCGTGATCCCGCCGCTCGATGAGACCGGCGAGCGCGCGATCGCCTTGGCCGCCGCGCGTCAAGACGGCCAAATCGCTCCGGACGAGCTCGACTGGCTCCAGCAGCACCTCTTGACCAACGAAGCCAGCCGCATCAACGTCGAAGCAATGCACGAGTCGACACGCATTTACCGGGCGATCGGTCCGGTCGCCGTCGTCGTGGCGCTGCGTAACGAAACGATCGCGCGGGCTGCGGAACTCGTCTCGCACAAGGGCAAAGCCAACGCGAGCTCAAAGACCGAGCACGTCACCGCGGTGCAGGCCGGTGCAGTCGCCGGTACCCCCGAAGCAAGCGCCGCGGCGTCTAACACCGGCCGCCGCTCCACCAAACGTCGCATTCTCACTACTGCTGGCGTAATGGTTTTCGCTGCGGTCACATCCCTCGCACTCGTCGGGGGTCTGTCGGACAACGACCTACGACTCTTCGACCGAGCGAGTGATGTCACGGAATCGCCTGAAAGTGATGTCGCCGGCAGAACGGCCGCCAAGGACAAGGACCCGTCCGATTCCACGGACACGAACGATCCGGACGCTGACCCAAACCCTTCAACCGGTACGCCGACGAAGACCAACTCCGACGCAACCAAGCCCGACAAGCGTAAGAAGGTCCAGTCAAAGGGTGAGAGCAACGGCGACTCCGACCCGATCCCTGCACCGACTCCGCCTGAACCCACACCAGAGCCGCCACCGGCAACTCCGCCGACACCCACCCCGACAGGTCCGACCGGGCGCCCACCGCGCCCGCCGATCAATCCGCCACCGATCATTTGCCGCAAGCCGCCCTGCACGCCACCGCCACCGATCCCCTAGCTAGCCGAAACACACGGCGCCAAACAAAAAAAGGACAGTGCGGCATCCAGCCGCACTGTCCCTATCTTCACCCGGGGCCGAGAATCGCCAAGCGATACCCGGGGAAGCCTGTGATCGGAGATCAGCCAGTGATCACCGAAAGCGTCTTGTCGTCGAGGTAGCCGGTCGCTGCCCCATTGCTGACCGCGTGCTGAACTTCGACCGTGTGCGGGCCCGGTGCGACGTCGAACACGCGCTGGATCGAGGCACCCGTCCACAGCTGCTGGTCGAAGTCGATCGTGTTCGAGCAGAGCGTGCCGGTGGCCCCAGTGACTACGCCATCAACGAGAAAGCGCACGTAGTGGGTCCGGTATGCAGCCGGGTCTACGACCGAGCACTCTGCACTGAACGTCGCAAGCAACTTCGTGGTGCCCGCCGGTGAGTCGATGCTGACGCTTCCGCCGGCGATCGTGTCGAACGAGGTGCTCAGGGCCGTGTTCAGCGATCCGCTGTACGAGGTTGCCATCGGGGCGTGTGAGCCAGGGGCGCCGGTCGCACCGGTCGGTCCGGTCGGGCCGACCAGAGTCGTCTTTGCCGAGTCGCTCAAGTCGCTCGGTCCAACGGTTCCGTTCTTCAGGTCGCTGCCCGTCAGTGAGCTGCGCTTGATGTCGGCTCCGGTCAGCGAGCTGTTCTGAACGCTTTTGCCGGTGATCAGCTTGCCTGCGACTGCGGTGCCACCCGCGACGCTCAGCAGCGCGAAGGCCACGACGAGGATGAGGCCTGAGTTCTTGATGTTGTTCTTGATGATTGAACGCATTGTCTTGCTCCTTGTGAATGTCAGTTGAATGTGAAGTGCTTTGTCGAAAAGCTCAGAAGTGGCCCCAAATGTGTCTTCGTGGTGGGCACGTTCATTGGCTTTCTGGGGGTTCAACTGGCGAGCAAGCGTTTTCTTACGGTCGATCGCAAAGAAATTTCGAACTTTTTTGCAAAAGCGCATGGTTAAGCCAAAACTTTCGGTCAACTTTCTTGCGTGTAGCCTTCAGCGCCGATGAGCGACACGGCAAAAATCGTCACGATGCCCGGCGACGGGATCGGCCCGGAGATCATGGACGCGGCAAAGCGTCTGATGACCGAGTTCGGCGGAATCGAGTGGGAAGACCGCGACATCGGCGGCGTCGCGATCGACAACCACGGCACGGCGCTGCCCGACGCGACCCTCGAAGCATCGAAAAACGCCGACGCAGTGCTGCTCGCCGCGGTCGGCGGTCCGAAATGGGACTCGACCAATCCCGACGACCCGCGCCCTGAGCAAGGTCTGCTCGGCATCCGCAAAGGTCTAGAGCTGTTCGCCAACCTCCGCCCGGTTAAGCCGCTGCCGGCGCTCTATGCGAGCAGTCCGCTGAAAGAAGACCGCATCGCCGGCACCGACCTGCTCGTCATCCGCGAACTCACCGGCGGCATCTACTTCGGTGAGAAGAAGCGCGAGAACGGCGTCGCAACCGACGTCTGCTCATACTCCGTCGAAGAGATTGAGCGCATCACCCGCGTCGCATTTCAGAGCGCACGCACAAAGGTGACCAGTGTCGACAAGGCCAACGTGCTCGAAACGTCGCGTCTCTGGCGCGAAGTCGCGACCCGCGTGCACGCAGAAGAATTCGCACACATTCCGATGGACCACCTGCTCGTCGACAATGCCGCGATGCAGCTGGTATCTGCGCCCAGCGAGTTCGACGTGATCCTGACCGAGAACATGTTCGGTGACATCCTCAGCGACGAAGCGGCGATGATCACCGGCTCGATCGGCATGTTGCCCAGCGCCAGCATCGGCAGCGGCGGACCGGGCCTCTTCGAGCCCGTCCACGGCTCCGCGCCGGACATCGCGGGCCAGGGTGTCGCCAATCCGTTGGCGATGTTCCTTTCGACAGCGATGATGCTGCGCCACGGACTCTCACGAGAGGACGACGCGGCGCGGGTAGAATCTGCAGTCGATTCTGTGCTCGCGGATGGCTTGCGAACTGCGGATCTCGGGGGCAACGCCGGCACAGCCGAAGCCGTTGACGCCGTGATCGCCGCTCTCTAGCTCCGCGCAACAGCGGTCGATCCAGCAAGTAATGCCAACCTAAACGCGCGCGCGAGGTAGAACCCATGGAGCCAACTGAGTACATCTGGCAGAACGGTGAATTTGTCCTATGGGACGATGCGCGCGTACACGTTCTGACGCACGGTCTTCACTACGGCACGGGTGTTTTCGAAGGCGTCCGCTGTTACGACACCGAGCTCGGTCCGGCGATCTTTCGCGGTAAAGACCACTTCGACCGGCTCAAGCGCTCCGGCGATCTCTACTACATCGAGATCCCATACACGCCCGAGGAGCTGCTCGCCCGCACCAAAGAGCTGATTACCCGCAACAACCTGCAGGCTTGCTACATCCGCCCGGTCGCCTTCCTCGGGTACGGCGAGATCGGCCTCTTCCCGCTCAACTGTTCGGTTGACGTGGCGATTGCCGCATGGGAGTGGGGCGCATACCTCGGCGAAGAGGGCAAGACCAAGGGCATCCGCGCGAAGATCTCTTCGTGGCGCCGCATGTCGCCGCAAAGCTTTATGCCGCAGGCGAAGGCGAGCGGTCAGTACCTCAACTCGATTCTGGCCAAGGTCGAATCGCACAAGGCCGGCTACGACGAGGCGATCTTGCTCGACGAGAACGACTACGTCTGCGAAGGCTCCGGCGAGAACATCTTCGTCATCCGCAAGGGCCAGATCTCGACGCCGCCGCTCTCGGCCTCAATCCTTGAGGGCATCAGTCGCGACAGTGTGATCACGATCGCCCGCGACAACGGCTACAAAATCGTCGAACGCAACATCACCCGCGCCGAGCTTTTCCTCGCCGATGAGGTCTTCATGACGGGCACGGCCGCCGAGTTGGTGCCGGTCTGCGAGATCGATGACCACAAGATCGGGTCGGGCGTCGGCGAGATCACGCTCGCACTGCAAACGAAGTTCGAGGACGCTCTGTACGGCCGCGCGCCGGAGTACCACGAGTGGCTTGACGTAGTCGCGCCTCAGTCGCCTGAGCAATCGGCCGACCAGGCAGCGGCGCAGAAGCCCGCCCAGGTGTAAGCTGATCTGAGCGGTTTCCCATGACCTTTTTGAGCTTCAACGGACGAATTATCAGCGCCTGACCGCAGAGGTCGATCGCGCACGCGATCGCACGGTCAGGAATCAGCGCTCGTCCATCGAAGTCTCAATCAGTGAGGAAGTCCACTACATGACACAGGTCCAGCTTTACGACACAACCCTTCGCGACGGTATGCAGGGGCAGGGCATGTCGCTTTCCGTCGAAGAGAAAGTGCGCGTCGCGCATGCTCTCGATCGCCTTGGTATGCAGTTCATCGAGGCCGGTTTCCCGAGTTCCAATCCAAAGGATCATGAGTTCTTCGACGCGCTGTCGCGCGAATCGTTCGACGATGCATTGATCGTCGCCTTCGGCATGACCAGCCGAAAAGGGGCACGAGCCGATGAGGACGAGGGTCTACGCATCCTCGCGGACTCGTTTGCTCCGGTCTGCACGCTGGTCGGAAAAACCTGGAGCCTGCATCTTGAGAAGGTCACAAAGGTCTCTCGTGAGGAGAACCTGGCGATGATCGCTGAATCAGTCGCCTTCCTGCGCGAGCAGGACAAACGGGTGATCTACGACGCGGAGCATTTCTTCGACGGCTACCGCGACGACCCGGAGTACTCGCTGCAGTGCGTTGCCGCCGCCGCCGATGCCGGCGCGGAATCAGTGGTGCTCTGTGACACCAACGGAGCGAGCCTGCCGTCACAGGTCAGCACGGCCACCGCGGCCGTGGTTGCTCACGTCGGCGATCGCGCGATCGTCGGAATCCACACGCACGATGACGCCGGTGTCGGCGTAGCCAATTCGCTCGCCGCGATCGAAGCGGGCGCGACGCATGTCCAGGGCACCGTCAATGGCTACGGCGAGCGCACCGGCAATGCCAACCTGATCACGATCATCCCCAACCTGCAGCTCAAGCTCGGTTTCGAGTGCGTGTCCGAGCGACAGCTCTCGTTGCTCACCGACACTGCCCACTTGATCGACGAGATCTGCAACGTCCAGCCCGACCCCGATCAGCCTTACGTCGGCACCAATGCGTTCGCCCATAAAGGCGGAATGCACGTCGCCGGAATGCTCGAGGATACTTCGACGTTCGAACACATCGACCCCGAGATCGTCGGCAACGGTCGCAACATGTTGATATCCGAGCTATCGGGCAAGGGGACGGTGCAGGCACGCGCAAAGCAGGCCGGCATCAGGGTCGATGCCGAGACCGCTTCGCGTGTCGTCGATCGTGTGAAAGAACTCGAATCCCACGGATACCACTTCGAGGCGGCCGACGCATCCTTCGACCTGCTGATCCGCAAGGAGGCCGGCGAGTACGAACAGCTCTTCAAACTCGAGTCGTGGCGCACGATCGCAGAGAAGCGCGAGGACGGCAAGGTCCAGACAGAGGCGACGATCAAGATCTGGGTCGACGGCGAGCGCTACGTGCGTACAGCCGAAGGCAACGGTCCGGTCAACGCACTAGACAACGCGCTGCGCGACGCGATCGGCGAACGCTACCCGCATCTCAAGGACATCGACCTTGTCAACTTCAAGGTCCGCATACTCAACGAGACGAAGGGCACCGGCGCGGTCACCCGCGTACTGCTTGACAGCTCCGACGGACACAAGACCTGGGGTGCGATCGGCGTGTCGGAGAACATCATCGAGGCATCCTGGGAGGCGCTCGTCGACGCGCTCGAATTCGGCATGCAGCCGGGCCGTCGGGACGACGCGGCTTCCTCAGATGCTCCAGCTACGCCGGCCACAACGCCATGAGTGAAGCCAAGACCGAGGCCGCGTTGCAGATGGCGCGACCAGAGATCGGCGCGCGCGAGGAAGAGCTCGTGCTCGAAGTGCTGCGCAGCGGCGTGCTTTCGCTTGGCCCGATGCTCACGCGGTTTGAATCGGAGTTTGCTGGTTGGCTTGGTGTGCCACACGCATCTGCCGTTTCGAGCGGAACCGCAGGTCTGCATCTCGCCGTTCGCTCCTGTGGCATCAAGCCGGGCGATGAGGTCGTGACTTCGCCACTGAGCTTCATCGCATCGGCCAACGCAATCGTTTACGAGGGCGCCACGCCGGTGTTCGCCGACATCGATCCGCGCACACTCAATCTCGACCCGAGCACCGCGGCCGCTGCGGTCACGGATAAAACCCGCGGGCTGCTGCCGGTCCACATCTTCGGCTACCCGGCCGACATGCCCGCGTTCGAATCTCTCGCCGCGGAGCGCGATTTGTGGATCGTCGAGGATGCCTGCGAGGCGCTGGGTGCGACGCACGCCGACGCTCAACCTGTCGGGGCTCGCGGCCACCACGCAGTCTTTGGCTTCTATCCAAACAAGCAACTCGCAACCGGCGAAGGCGGCATGGTCACGAGCGCTGGCTCCGACGAAAAGTCACGCATCGACAGCGAGCGCAACCAAGGCCGCGCTCCCGATATGGGCTGGCTCGACCACGAACGCCTCGGCTACAACTACCGCCTCTCCGACGTGGCCGCTGCGATCGGCGTCGCTCAGCTTGAGAAGCTCGACGACATGCTCACTCGACGTGCGCAAGTAGCTCAGATGTACAACGAGCGAATCGCCGCACTCGATGGCGTGACGCCGCCATGCGCTGATGCCGGCGGAGACACACGCAGCTGGTTCGTGTACGTCGTTCAACTGCCATCTGGCACCGACCGCGATGCGGTCATCGGCCGACTCGCCGACCAAGGCGTGGCGTCGAAGCCGTACATGCCGGTCATCCACCTTCAACCGTTCTACCGCGAGCGTTTCGGCCACGCGCCGGGCGACTTCCCGATCGCTGAGGACATCGCCGAACGCTCTCTCGCACTGCCGTTCTATCCCTCGATGACCGAAGCCGATGTCGACCGCGCGACCGCCGCGCTGACGACCGCGCTCGCCTAGGCGCCGGGGCGCAAACGTAAGATCACGCAGATGGCACGCTTCGACGATCCACAAGACGCTCTCTTCAAGGCGATCAACACGTCGCTTGACTTCGACAAGCGCCTGTACCCCGAGGACATCGAGGGATCGATCGCCCACGCCGAGATGCTCGCCGCGAAGCAGATCATCGGAGCCGACGACCTCGAAGAGATCAAGAACGGCTTGACTCAAGTCAAGAAAGAGCTCGACGCCAACGTCTTCGCCTTCAACGACGACGACGAAGACATCCACATGGCGATCGAGCGTCGTCTAACCGAGATCGTCGGCGACGCCGGCGCGCGGTTGCACACCGCCCGCTCACGCAACGACCAGGTCGCCACCGATGTTTCGCTCTACACGAAGCGCCGTGCGCAGCTGGCGACAGCAAAACTCGCGCGTCTGATGAAGGCGCTTTACAAGCAAGGCCAGGCCCACAAGGACTGGCCGATTCCCGCCTACACCCACCTGCAGCGCGCGCAGTCGGTCTACCTCGGTCACCATTTGCTCGCCTACTTCTGGATGTTCCAGCGCGACCGCGCGCGGTTTAACACGGTGACCGACGCGGCCTCAGTCTTGCCGCTGGGAGCGGGTGCTTTGGCCGGCGTCAACTTTGAGACCGACCGCCGCATGGTTGCCGACAAGCTCGGCTTTAAGTCCGTGGCCCCAAACTCGATGGACGCCGTTGCCAATCGTGACTTTGTGCTCGACTACATGTCGGCGGCAGCTACCTGCGCCACGCACCTTTCGCGCCTCGGCGCCGAGATCGTGCTCTGGTCGAGCGAAGAGTTTGGCTTCTGTGAAGTGGCCGACGGTTTCGCCAGCGGGTCCAGCTTGATGCCGCAAAAGAAGAATCCCGACGCCGCCGAACTGCTGCGTGGCAAGGCCCCACGGGTCGTCGCCAACCTGACCACCCTCCACGGAGTGATGCACGGACTACCGCTGACCTACAACAAGGACATGCAGGAAGACAAGGAGGCGTTGTTCGACAGCGTCGACACGCTCGAGCTCTGTCTCGACGCCGCGATTGGAATGCTCGAAGGCATCGAGTTTCGTCGCGACCGCATGGGCGACGCCGCCGGGGATCAGATGCTCGCCGCCGTCGACATCGCCGACCTCCTGGTGCGTAAGGGCGTTCCGTTTCGCGAAGCCCACGGGATTGTCGGTTCACTTGTGCGTCACGCGATCGCAGAGAATAAACGGCTTTCTGAACTGACCGACGATGAGCTCTCCGGGTTCAGCGACCAGCTCGGCGACGACTATCGCGCGCTGCTGGGCGATGGCGGCTGGATCGAAAGCAAGGTCTCGCAGGGCGGTACATCGAGCAAGTCTCTTGAGTACCAGTTCGAACTCGCTAACGCGGTTCTCGACGCCTGCGGATGACCTCCGCGCGGCTCGATCCGCGGCTGGGCTCACGACTGGCGACCGACTTCTACGACCGTCCAGTGCTTGATGTCGCGCGTGATCTGATCGGTTGCGAACTGATTCACGACGGCGTCGGCGGAGTGATTGTTGAGACCGAGGCCTACCACCAGTCCGAGCCGGCGGCACACTCATTCGTCGGCCCGACTCCGCGCGCCGAGGTGCTCTTTCGCGCTCCTGGCACGACCTACGTCTATTCGAGCTATGGAATTCACACCATGCTCAACGCCGTATGCGAGGCCGAGGGAGTGGGGGCGGCGGTGCTGATTCGCGCGATCGCCCCGGTCTACGGAATAGACCGAATGATCGAGCGACGCGGCCGCACACGGATCAACGAGCTCTGCTCCGGCCCCGGAAAGCTCGGCCAGGCACTTGGTATCGGTCTCGATTTGAACACGACCTCGCTGATCGACGGTCCGATCGCGATCCACGTGCCCGACCGCGTCGTGCAACATCGGATCTCAACGAGCACGCGAATCGGGATCACCAAGGCCGTCGAACTGCCGTGGCGATTCTTCGCCAGTGACGACCCGAACGTTTCACGCGGGCCCCGAGCTAGCTAGCCCGAGCTGATCTAGCCCGGTGCGACCCCACCGCCGGTGCCGCCTCCGCCGCCACCGCCGGGCGGCTGTCGCGGTGCGGGGGGTGGATTGTCTGGCTCGGCGGGAGTTTCCGGTGTCTCGTCGGCCGGTGTCTCGTCGCGTGGACTGCGTCGGCGCTCACCGTCGGCGTTGTCATCCGGGTTTTCATCCCCGCTGCCTCCGCCCGTCGATCCGGTTGTTCCCGGTCCGGGAGCTGTCACGGGCACCGTTACGTCGCCGCTGGCACCCTTCTTCTTGCGATCGGCTGCGTGCTGCTTGCGGATCTGAATCGCGGAGAGCATGAAGCTGCGGAAGATGTTCGCCGGGAACGTTCCGCCCGCTACCGGCTTGCCGCCGTACTCGGTCAGCATGGGTTTGATTCCCTCGGGATAGCCGACCCAGATCGCTACGGTCAGTTCGTCGTTGAATCCGACGAACCACGCGTCTCCGTAGTTCTCAGTCGTGCCGGTTTTGCCCGCCGCGAAGGAGCCGATCGCGGCCGCCTTGCCGGTCCCGCTGGTGACCACTGCCTGCAATGCGACGCGCGCCTGCCGCCCGACGCTCTCGCGATAGACACGTTCCATGCGAGTGCGGTCGCGTTGCTTGCGGAAAATCTTCCCGTTCTGAACAACCTTGTCGATAGCGACCGGCGAGTTGTCGTCTGGCGCCATCGTGCCGACTGGCTTGCGTCCGTTGTTCGCCAGCGTCGTATACGAGTACGCCATCTCCAGCGGCGTCACACCCACGCGCAGACCACCGAGGATCATCGCGGTGTTCGTACCGATCGGTGTGCTGATGCCCATCTTTTTGGCGGTGCGTGCGATGCGGCGGGTTCCGACGTCCCAGCCCATCCTCACGTACGCCGTGTTGTCGGACGAGGCGGTCGCATTCAGCACGCTGGTCGTGCCGGAGTAGTTGTCCTCGTAGTTCTCGATCAGCACGCTGTTGGCGGGGTCTTCGATCTTCGCTGAACGAAGTGTCGAGCCGAGGCCGTATCCCTTCTGAAGCGCCGCGACCAACGTGAAGGGCTTGAACGCGGACCCAGGTTGGCGGTGACCCTGCGTCGCGAGGTTGAACGGCTTTGTGTCGTAATCGAACCCGCCGACCAACGCGCGGATCTTGCCAGTCTTGTGCTCGATCGCCACCAACGAGGCTGTTGGTCCGCCTACCGGCAGCGCGCCTCTGATTGCGCGTTCCGCCGCACGCTGCATGTCTAGATCGAGCGTCGTGTGCACCTTCAAGCCGCCACCGAACGTGGCGCCGGCGTCGTATCGATCGACCAACTGCTGGCGCACCCAAGTCGAGAAGTACGGCGCCTCAGAGTCCTCACGCGGACGCTCGATCTCCGCCTCAGAGGGCACCGCCTGCAGCTTGCCGAGCTCAAGCGCGTTCTTCATGATGTAGCCCTCTTGGTACATCTTGTCGAGGACGATGTTGCGGCGCTCGGTGGCACGTTTGGGGAAGACCGCAGGGTCGTAGATGCCCGGGGACGCGATGATTCCCGCCAGCAGAGCGGCCTCGTGCGGCTGCAATTCTTGCGCACATTTCGGCGCGCAGCCCGGGTGCGCTTCCTTGCCGAAGTACGTCTGCGCTGCAGCCTCGATTCCGTAAGCACCGTTGCCGAAGTAGATGGCGTTCAGGTATTCAGTGAGGATCTTGTCCTTCGTCCACTTGTTCTCCAAGTGGTAGGCGAGCGCGGACTCGCGCAGCTTCTGCATCACGGTTCGATTGTTCGCCGCCGCCGTCGCGTTCTTGACGAACTGCTGGGTAATCGTTGACGCACCCTGTCGGGCGCCGCCGGCTCCGATGTCGGCAACGATCGCGCGTCCGATACCACGAAAGTCGACGCCACGGTGGGTGTAGAAGCGCCGGTCCTCGATCGAGACGACGGCTTGCTTCATCACGGGAGCAATGCCGGTGCTCGGCACGATTATCCGGTTCTCGTTATTCCGCAGTCGCGTGATCTCGCGTCCGAGATCGTCGTACATGATCGACGCCTTCGCAACCCTGTACTGCTCTTTCTCCTCCAGCTTGGGCAGATCGCTGGCGACCGCCATCATCATCCCGAAGACCGTCGAAATGCCCGCGAGCATCACCAGGCCGGTCGTAATCAAGAGGATCCGCAGCTTCTTGATGCGCGGACCGCTTTTGCTGCCGTTGCGGGTCTTGCGTCCGCGCAGAGCAAAGCGTGCAGTCTTACCGGCTGTCGATTCGCGTCCTTGAGACATAACTGCGTCGTACGGTGCCGCGGCCGAAAAGGTCAAGAATCAAGACCGAGGCAATCAGCGCGATTGAGCTACGCGCTTGAGGCGAAGTCTAACAATGGTCTCCGCGGCTCCAATCGGTCAGGAGCCCGCTCCACCAGCTAGTTAGTATCGCCGCGTGAGCACGCCAGCCGAGTCCGCGCAACACTTAGAACGCAACGCTGTCGACGCCCTTCCAGCAGGTTCTCTCGAGGCCAAGCTCAAGGCCGCCGCCGAGTCGCACACCCCGCTGCGCGTCAAGCTCGGTATCGATCCGACGGCCCCAGACATTCACCTCGGCCACACAGTTGTGCTGTCGAAGCTGCGTGAGTTCCAGGACGCCGGCCACACAGTTGTGCTGATCATCGGCGACTACACCGCGCGTGTCGGAGACCCGTCCGGCCGCTCGAAGACTCGACCGGAGCTCTCGCCGGAACAGATCGACGCAAATGCCGAGACATTCCAACAGCAGGCCTTCAAAGTGCTTGACGCCGATCGCGTAGAAGTGCGTCGAAACAGTGAATGGCTCGACATGAAGATGATCGAGCTCTTCGCCCTGATGCGCATCCCGACCGTCGCGCAGCTGCTCGAACGCGACGATTTCTCTAAGCGCTACGCCGAGAACACTCCGATCGCTCTCCTGGAGCTGCTTTATCCGCTGCTGCAGGCGTACGACTCGGTCGCCGTGAAGTCCGACATCGAGCTCGGCGGAACCGACCAGAAGTTCAATCTCTTGCTCGGACGCGACATCCAGCAGGCGTACGGCCAAAAGCCCCAATCAATCCTGACAATGCCGATTCTGCCCGGAGTAGACGGCGTTCGCCGCATGGGCAAGTCGCTCGGCAATCACATAGGCGTCACAGAGTCGCCCGAGGAGATCTTCGGCAAGACGATGAGCATCCCCGACGACGTGATGCCTCTCTATTACGACCTGCTGCTCGGCTCGCAACCCGGTTCATCGGCCTCGCCGGTCGAGCAAAAGCGCGCTCTGGCAAAGGCGATTGTCGCCCGCTTTCACGATGCCGCCGCCGGCGATGCCGCAGAGCAGCACTTCGATCGGCTCTTCAAGGAGCACGCGCTTCCCGACGAGATCGAAGAGTTCAGTCTCGCCGGCGCCACAGAAGACGTTCATATCCCGGCGCTGATCTCCGACGCATTCTCGATTTCCCGCAGCGAAGCACGCCGTTTGATCGAACAGGGGGGCGTAACGCTAGATGGCGAACCGCTGCCAGAACAGCTCGATATGCGGGCACAACGCCTCGACGGCAAGGTCCTCAAGGTCGGGAAACGCCGCTTCAAACGCCTCCGCGCGTAGCTCTTGCACGCGCTCTTTCGCGCCCGCAAAACCGTGATTCATGTCCGTCTCGCATCCGCTACACTTCGCGAGCCGGAATCGGGCCATTGATGAGCACCTTTCTGACAACCGGAAGTCCCTGACTACGTAAGTCCTCACAGACTTGCGCAGAACCGGGGGCCTCTGACTGTTAGAGGCTCTGACTGTTAGAGGCTCTTTTTATGTCCCATCAGATTCCAGGCGTACGGAGGCGTACGTCACGGTCCTTGAAAACTCAACAGCGTGAATGATTATCGGTCCACACCGATAGTCAGTCCAGATTTGTCTATTTCGTGGCGA
The DNA here is from genome assembly GCA_049274915.1 of Solirubrobacterales bacterium. GTDB lineage: Bacteria > Actinomycetota > Thermoleophilia > Solirubrobacterales > JACPNS01 > JACPNS01. The sequence continues at coordinate 386 of JBASTN010000031.1, read as the reverse complement.
CCCTAAGCCGGATTGCCGCGGATAGAGCTAAAGAATCACACACCACTGTGCGCTCTAGTCAGACGCATGGGGGTGGCTTGGGTTCACTGTTCATCTTTCGGGGTGCAGCGGTGGATGGCCAAGCAGCTTTCAAACTTGTCGGCCTTTACTGGTCGCGATTTGGAAGTCCCGTCATGTTCGGAAGCAACGGTGTACAACCGCTTCCAACAGTTCATGACAACTCTCTGACATACGAGTGGCTTTCGAGCCGCTCTTTCATGGAGAGTTTGATCCTGGCTCAGGACGAACGCTGGCGGCATGCTTAACACATGCAAGTGGAGCGACGAACCCTTACGGGGGCAAAGCCGCGAACGGGTGAGTAACACGTGGGCAATCTGCCCCGATGA
>JBASTN010000030.1:0-4384 GCA_049274915.1 Solirubrobacterales bacterium | reverse complement strand
CGTGAGCCTCGGCGCCGTCGATCGACCGGCCGGTCAGCAGGAGGTCGAGCGCCGGTCCGGCGCCGATCAGTCGCGGCAGGCGCTGCGTACCCCCGGCACCCGGCAGTAGCCCGAGCTTGACCTCGGGCACGCCAAGCGTTGCGTCTTCGCCCGCGACACGCAGGGTGCAGGCACACGAAAGCTCTAGCCCTGCGCCGAGCGCGTGACCGCCGATCGCGGCGATCGACACGGCGTCGAGCTCGGCGACTCGCTGTATCGCCGCCCGCAGGCGTTCGAGATAATCCGCGAACTCCTCGCTCGTGGCGGTTCCGATCAGTTTCAGATCCGCTCCGGCGACAAAGAATCCAGGCACCGCTGAGCGCAGCACAAGCACCCTCGCCCCCGAGTCCTCGACCGCGTCGCAGACCTCCTGAAGGCCGGCGGCCAAATCCAGCGACAAGGCGTTGGCCGGCGGGCTGTTGAACGTCGCGGTGACGATCCGGTCGCCGGTCTCGATCTGAACGAGGCCCTGACCGCCGTTCATCGTCCCTGCCATTTCGGCTCACGGCGCTCGCTGAAAGCGCGCGGACCTTCCTGGGCGTCAGCGCTCAAATAGACCGGCTCGAAGATCCGCTCGCCTTCGGCCAGCGCTTCGCTCCAGCCGCGCTCGGCGGCGGCGTAGACCATCCGCTTGCCGGCACGCACCGAGAGCGGTGCGTTGGCGGCGATCCGCTCGGCCAGCGCACGCGACTCGCGCTCAAGCTCGGCGGCTGGCACGACGCGATTGACCAGCCCGGCGGCGAGCGCACGGTTCGCGTCGATCGGTTCGGCGGTCAGCAGCAACTCGAGCGCGATCCGCGGCCCGATCAGCCACGGCAGCGGCGCGGCCCATGGGGCGCCTCGGCCCCAGCGGGCCTCGGTGATCCCGAACCGGGCGTTCTCGGAGGCTATGCAGATGTCGCACATCTGCGCTAACAGAAAGCCTCCGCCGTAGGCGATCCCATTGACGGCGGCGATCACCGGCTTGTCGGTCCGGACGTTGCGGTTGAGATAGGGGATGAAGTCGGGCGGCGGGACCTTGAGGCCGCTGTCGGCCATCTCCTTGAGATCGCCGCCCGCGCAGAACGCCTCGCCCGCCCCGGTCAGGACGAGCACGAAGGCATCGGGATCGTCGGCGAATCGCGCGAATGCGTCACGCAGGCCGTCGCGCGCGGCGGCGTTTAGGGCGTTGCGGGCCTGTGGGCGATTGAGTGTCAGCCAGGCGACGCCTTTGGACGTCTCGTAAAGCACTGGCGAACCGGTCGAGTCGGCGAGCTTGCTCAATGTCGGTCCTTTCTGCGGCGAGCCTACTGGCCGGTGAATGACGGCGGTCGCTTCTCGGCAAACGCCGCGGTTGCTTCGCCGTGGTCTTGAGTTGTAGAAGCGATCATCTGGGCGTTCATCTCGGTCTGCAGCGCGGTCGCGAGGTCGATCGTCGCACCACGACGCAGCGCTTCCTTGGCGATGCGCACTCCAAACGGCGCCTGCGCGGAAATCTCGGAGGCCAGCGCCTTGGCCGCGGGCAGCAGGCGGCCGGGCTCGTGCAACTCCTCGACGAGACCGGCTTGCAGCGCCGATTCGGCATCGAGGGTCGCGCCCGTGTAGAGCAGCCGCGCGGCCTGCCCGGGTCCAACGGCGCGAGGCAGCGTGTACGAGACTCCGTAGTCGGGGCCGAGGCCGACGCGCACGAAGGCGAACCCCAACTTCGCCTCGCGAGACGCCAGGCGGATATCGGCCAGTAGGGCCAGACCGACGCCGGCGCCGGTGGCGACGCCGTTGATCGCGGCGATCAGCGGTTTGGGAAAATCCCACACGGACCGGATCGCATCGATCATCGGCGCCGCGCGATTGTGGCGCTCGACCGGACCCCATGAACGGCGAGCACGCTGGTCCTTGATGTCGCCGCCGGCGCAGAACGCGTCGCCGGCTCCGGTCAGGATCACGGCCGATACCGCCGTGTCAAGCGCCGCCTCGTCGAGCAGACCGGCCAGCCCGACTACTTGATCCCAGCTGATCGCGTTACGGCGCTCGGGCCGGTTGAGCGTGATCAGCAAAGTGCTGTCGGTCAGTTCGTGCAGCAGGTCGTGCGCGGTGGCGCCGGACTGAGGCGACGATGGATCTCGTTCCTCGGTGGCGATGACCGTCAGCCTCCTTCGGTCACGGCGGGATTGGAGAGGCCCTGCTCCGGTGCTGGGAGACGAGCCGACGGAAACTCCGGCGCGCGCTTTTGCTTGATCGCCGCGGTGCCCTCGCTGACGTCCGCGCCGAAGAAGTTAAGCATCTCGAAGGCGAGCGAAGCGTCGAATATCGGGCTGGCCTGTCGTAGCCAGTTGTTGAGTGAGCGCTTGGTCCAGCGCAGCGCCCACTGGGGCCCGTTGGCGAGACCCGAGGCGACCTCGAGCGCCTTTGGGAGAACGTCGTCGAGCGGCTCGCAGCGGCTGACAAGCCCGATCCGCTCGGCCTCGCGGCCGTCGATGAACTCGGCGGTTAACAGGTAGTACTTGGCTTTGGCCATGCCGCAAAGCAGCGGCCAGATGATCGCGGCGTGGTCACCGGCACCGACGCCAAGTCGCAGGTGACCGTCTGTCAGCTTGGCGTCTTCGGCGATGATTGAGATATCGGCCATCAGCGCCACAGCGAGACCGGCGCCAACTGCAACGCCGTTGATCGCGGAGATGATCGGCTTCGGGCAGTTCACCATGTTGTAGACGAGGTCGCCGGCCTCTTCGGAGATCGCGGCGATCTGTTCGAAGTCGCCGATCTGGCCATCGACCATGTCGAGATCTCCGCCCGCCGAAAACGCGCGTCCCGCCCCGGTCACGACGGCGACGCGAACTTCGGTGTCGACGGCGACGTCCTGCCAGACGTACGCAAGCTCACGATGCAGGCGGGCGTTGGTCGCGTTGTAGACCTCGGGTCGATCGATCGTGATCAGCAGTACGCCGTCCTCGAGCCGCTCGAAGCGCAGGTGCTCGTAGCTGTCCCAGTTGGGAGTCGCGGATGCGCTCATCGCCGCGCCTCCTCGCCGGTGCCGCGCTCACGTCCGCAGCCGGACCCTCTTACCGCAAAACCCGCGGCTCGTGATGACGTCATCGTCTCCTCCTCGTGTATTTGTGCTCTTGCTATCGCTGACTGAAGCGCCGACCGATGACGTCGCCTGCCAGCACGTTGCGCATGATCTCGGTTGTACCGCCGCCGAGTCCCATGCCGCGCACGTCACGGTAGTAACGCTCGACGGGCAGTTCGCGGCAGTAGCCGGCGTGCCCGTGTAGCTGGACCGCCTCGTCGCAGATCATCTTCGCCGCTTCGTTGGCGTAAATCTTGGCCATCGCCGTCCATCGCGTGACCGGAAAGCCGCCTTCGTCGGAGGCCGCCGCCCGGTGGGTGAGCTCTCGCGCCGCGTCGAGCGCGATCGACATGTCAGCGATCTCCCACTGCAGTCCTTGGAACTCAGCGAGCTCGCGGCCAAACTGACGGCGGCTGCGCAGGTGGATCAGGGAATCGCTTAACGCGGCGCGCGCGACGCCGAGGCACATGGCCGCGTTACCGCAACGCTCCGGATTGAACTGTCGCAACATGATCGCCGCGCCGGCGCTGGAGCCGGGATCGGGCGCCACCACCACCGCGCCGGGGTCGATGCGCACGCCGTCGAAGCCGAGCACGGCCTCGCCGACCCCGCGTCCGCCCATCTTCGGCTGTGTGCGTGGCGGGGCAAAGCCGTCTTGACCGGCCTCCACGATCACGGCGCCGATTCCGCGAGCGCCCTCCGTTCCCGCTAGCCGGCAGAAGACCAGAAACGTGTTGGCGCGCATGCCGCCGGTGATGTAGCACTTGCCGCCGTGCAGGCGAAAGCCCTCACCCTCGGGCTCGAGGCGCGTCTCAAGCTCCGTCGCGGAGGAGCCCGCCCACGGCTCGGATATCGCGATCGCCCAGTAACGCTCGCCGGTTACGGTTTCGGGTAGGAATTTCTGACGTTGCCGCTCGGTGCCCAGTGCCAGCACGGCACGTGGCGGGCCGTTGAGATACATCTGTGCCGCCATCGCCGAGGACATACAGGTGACCGCCAGTTCCTCCAGCACGACGCAGGCGTCAAGCACACCGCGACCCTCGCCACCGTACTGGGACGGAACCGTTAGCCCGAGCAGTCCGGCGTCGCGCATTCGCTCCCAGGATGCCTCCGCAAAAATTTCCTCTCGGTCCCAGCGGGCGGCGTCGGGCAAGTTGGCAAGCGCCACGGCCTGCGCGCGCTGGCGCAACTCGGAGAGCTCGCCCTCGACCGCGGGCGTCAACGGCGGAATACCGAGTTCGTCTGGATCTTGCGACGGCGCGTCGCCGGCGGGCGCGCCGACAGCGATCGCCACCGCCT
>JBASTN010000029.1:0-1685 GCA_049274915.1 Solirubrobacterales bacterium | reverse complement strand
GTTGGGGTATTTCGCGTCGCGAATGGGCCAGTTCGGTTTTATGACGGACGAATTGCTCTACCAGCGCATGAGCCTGTCGTTCTCGGAGACGCTGCTGCCGATCCCACGGGTGCACGGCGAGTTCGTCGAGTACTACGGGATCCTCTACCCGCTGTTGATCGCGCCCCTGCAGTGGTTCGATATCAAGACGACGTTCGAGCTGACGCACATCGTCAACGGCGTAATCATGGCGTCGGCCGCCTTCCCAGCGTTTTTGCTTGCCCGGGCCGCACGGCTTTCAAAGCTTGCCACGATCTTCGCGACTGTGATCTCGACGTTCATTCCCTGGACTGTCTTCACGGTCTTCATGCTTACGGAGGTTGCCGCGTACCCGGCATTTCTATGGGGGACGCTGGCGATCTGGCATTGCATCAGTAACCGCGGCCCGCGAGCGGACCTGATTGCGATCGCGGGAATCATTTTGGCTTTCAGTGCAAGAACGCAGTTTGCGTTTCTCGCGCTGGTTTTGCCAGCCTCGATTCTGTTGCACGAGGCTGCGTGGGCGGTCAGGTCGGCCGATGGCGACCGCAGCTACTGGCGGCGGATTGCTGCGTCGGTGGCTCAGGCTGTCCGAGATCATCGACTGCTGGCATGCATCGCCGGCGCGGGAGCGTTGGCGCTGATCGTGCTGCAACTCACCGGCGGGGCGACACGCATATTCGGAGCCTACGGTGCCGCGTTCGACGACGGTCTCTGGCCCGACGGTACGGGTCAGGCGACACGCGAGATGCTCGGCTACGTCGCCATTTCAATTGGCGTGTTGCCGCTAGTCGGCTGGATCGCCTGGGTGGCTGCCTCGGCTTGGAAGCCGGATGACAAAGGTGTTCACGCCTTGGCGACGCTGAGCTTCGTGTCGGTGGCCGCAATCATGCTCGTTACCGGTGCGTTCAACATGCGTGCCACCGGATTGATCGAGGATCGCTACGCGTTCTATGTCACGCCACTGATGGTGATCGGCACGCTGGCCTTTCTCGAGCGTCCGCGATGGCGAACGCCTGCGCTGGCGATTGCCGCCCTAGTTTCGACGTGGGCGCTGCTGTCCTTCACGACGACGCACGGACGGACCTTCACCTGGATTGGAAATATCAACGCGAAGTACGTGGAGTGGGCAGCCGAACTTGACGGAATGGTCGGTCGACCGGGGGTCTCTTCTGGGGTTCTGATTGCGACGGCCACTCTCGTCGCGACGCTCGTGCTCTGGCTCCTGTTGCGGTCCGGCTGTCAGCGGATGGCATTTCTGGCGGTTGCCTGCCTCGTAACCATCGCCTGCGTCGGCCAGACCGTTCGCGGACTTCACGATGCCACCAGTCCGATGATCGAGCTCGATCGGGGTCAGGAGTGGGTTGACAGCCGCGTGGACAAGGACGCGGTAGTAGCCGTGGTGCCGACGCCGATCGGTGATCGAATTAGCAGTCTCGGCACGTGGTGGGACACGGAGTTCTGGAACCGTCGGGTGCGACGCCAGTGGTTGGCGCAGCCGAGTCTGTCAACGACACCATTCCGGTCTGACGCGCTGACTTTCGATCCGGACACGGGGATCATTCCGCTTGGCGACCCCGTTACACACGTGGTCACCGCGATTTCCACGGCCCGGCTCCAAGTTGCCGGAAAAAGAGTGGCGGTTCAGCGATCGCTGCAGCTGATCG
>JBASTN010000028.1:0-12548 GCA_049274915.1 Solirubrobacterales bacterium | reverse complement strand
GCCGCATATGAATGTTGTTCGTTTCATGCTTACGCACGCCCCTTTCGGTCATATCTAGCACCCGGTCCGAGAAGCGGACGAGTGGGAATGGTTTCGTGAATGCCTGATCAACGTAAGGCCGGGGTCGGTTCGGCTCTTTGGACCGATGGCGAAACATCGTTCGGGCGGTTTGGACATGCGTGGATTTGAGGGTTGGAAGGCGCATTGGAATGCGTGATTGCGGGGTTCGTCAGGGATGCACAGGCGAGCAATTGCGACGCCAACGCGATCGTCAATTTCGGGGTATTTCGGACGCGCTGACCGATATTTACCGAGTTGTCGTGAGTGCGTCTGAGAATTGGTGTGATTCGGGGGTCACGTGTGACGCGATCGCTGGTTGAGTAAGCGGTGTGCCTAGCGCGTTTCGATCAAGCGAGTTCGCCGCTGACTGCTGGTTCCACATCTGGAACCGCGGCACACTGAAGCGGCCCATCTTCATCGATGACGCTGATCGGAGGGTGTTTCTGGAATGCTTCAGTCGGTACCTGACAATCGAGCCCCAGCGCGACCTCAGTGGGCGGACCTACCCCAGCTTCAGAGGTCGAGTGGCGCTCGGGGCGTACTGCCTGATGCCGAATCACTTTCATCTGCTGTTTTGGCAGGGAAGTCACAAGAACGCATTGGCGAGCATGATGCGGAGAGCGCTCAGTGGGTACGGGCAGTACTTCAATCGGCGTCACGGGCGTTCGGGGCCTCTATGCCGCGATAGCTTCCGTTCGCGCCCTGTGCTTACGGCGTCGCATCTGCGACGGGAGGCTGTCTACATCAATCTCAATCACGACGATGATCCCGGTTACGCGTTTTGCTCGGATGCTCATTTACGCGCGATTTCTGCGCCGGACTGGTTCGCCACGGAGCGGATACTCGACGCGATGGGCGGACTAGACGCGTATTCCCTAGAGCTGACCAGGACCGTGAACCGTCGTCGCGAGCAGCGCCGGATCGAGGACGCCCTAGACGGACTCGACGAGCAGTCTCTATCGCTGCTGTCGCAACGCCATCAGTCCTGAGCCCGCGCCGGATTCTCGGCCCATGCTCATATCCACCGCGGAACCGCCCCACCTGAAGTAGTTCTCATTGCACCCTTCCGACTTGCCGCACGCCAGGTATGAAGAATGCAACGAAAACTACCGCGCTAGGGGCAGATTTCGTCAAGTGCGGCGTGACGGTCGCGAGCGCGCGCTCGGCGGCGCTGCGCGCGGCCGACTGGCCCTACTGCGTCAGCGACGCGGTGTCTTCGACGACGGCGGATTCGTCAAAATCGTCGCCAGCCGGGGCGCCGTCTTCGCTGATCTCGGCTTCGATGGCGCCTTCGCGGGGTTCGTCTTCGGCGAGGTCGAGGGCGCGGACGGCAGGGTCGCGGACGGTGCCGGCGATCAGCTGGTCGGGCATCGAGATGCCGGGCTTGGGCAGGAAGCCGCTGCGGGTGCCGTAGTAGACAGCCTGCGGGTGGACGGCGATGACGGCCAAGGTGGATTGCTCGGGCTCGACCGCGTGGCCGCCGCTCAAGCGCAGGCCAATTGAGGGCGCATCCAAAAGGCGGAACACCTTTTCGTGCTCGGATTGCTCGGGGATCGCGGGGTAGCCCCACGAGTAGCGACGGCCTTGGGTCGGCTCGACACCGAGGTCGCGGCGGACGCAAGCGTGCAGCCACTCGCCCATGCCCTCGGCGGTCTGAACGCCGAGGCCGTGCACGTAGAGCTGTTCGGCGAACTCGCCGTCCTCTTCGAGCTTGGCCATCAACTCGGTGACCTCGTCGCCGGCGGTGACGGCTTGGAGCGCGACCACGTCGGGCTCGGCGGGATCGATCAGTCCGGCGAGGCTCGTGCCGGGCTCGGCGCCGCGGACGGCATCGGCGGACGCACCTTTCGCTAAAACCAAATCCAACGGCCGGTAGAAATCGGCCAGGCAGATTCGGTCGTGTGCGGGCTGGCGCGGAGCAACGAGGCGCTCCAGAACCGTCACGCGGTCTTCCGGATCAAGCACGACAATCTCGTTGCCGTCACCGAAGCACGGGAAGTATCCGAGCACGGCGCGCGGGTTAAGGAAGTCCTGCTCGGCCCACATACGTTCGAGCCGGGGCTGAAAGTTGTCGCGCAGCAGCTCGGTGAATGCCTCTTTGGTCATGCGGTTGCCGCCCCAGTGGAGCTTGTACAGCACGTGTGTGTCGAGGTGGTTGTAGACCCCGTCCATCGGTACCGGGACCTCGCGGGCGCCCCAGAATGGCGGCTCGGGGACGACGTAATCGTCGAACACCACGGCCGAACGCACGGAGTCATCGGTCACGGGCGGACCGGTGTGGACGATCTCTTTCTCGTTGCGAACCGCTGCCGCCTCTTCACGAACCCTGGTGATCAGGGCCTCACGCGTCTCCTCGTCAACGAGCTGGTCCATCACTGAGAGACCCTCGAAGGCGTCCTTGCAGTAGAAGACTCCCGGCTGGTAGACCGTGTCGTCTTCCTTGCCGTTGACATATGAAGCGCGGTGGCCGAACTTGCGGTTGATCGCGGCTCCGCCCAAAAGCACGGGGAACTCCAGCTCTTTGCGGTGCAGCTCCTGCACGGCGAGCGGCATCTGCTTCGAGGTCGAAACCAGCAGCGCGCTCAGTCCGATCGCGGTTGCCTTGTGCTCGACCGCTGCATCGACGATGTCGCCGACGGGCACTTGCTTGCCGAGGTCGACGACCGTGTAACCGTTGTTGGTGAGGATCGTCTTGACCAGCGACTTACCGATGTCGTGAACATCGCCAAAGACGGTGGCGAGCACGACCACACCCTTGGTGTAGCCCTCGATCCGGTCCAAATAGTTCTCGAGCCGCGCGACGGCCTTCTTCATGACCTCGGCGCTCTGCAGCACGAACGGCAGAATCAGTTCGCCGGCGCCGAACTTGTCACCGACTTCTTTCATCGCTGGCAACAAGACTTCGTTGAGCGTCGGCACCGCGCCGATCTTCTCGACGGATCTGTCGATCCAGTCTTCTACCCCGTCCTTCTTGCGGCGCAGAATGTGGAAGTGCAGTGCCTCCTCCGGCTCCATGCCGGCGGTCGGGTCGGCGGCCTCGGCGAGCTCTTCTTCGCCCTTGCCTTCGAAGTGCTCGATGAACATCTGCAGCGCGTCTTCAGAGCGGTTGAAGACGAGATCGTCGGCGAGCTTGCGCTCCTCCTCGGAGATCTCTCCGTACGGCGTGATGTGCACCGGGTTGACCATCGCAAGATCCAGGCCCGCGTCGACGCAGTGATGCAAAAAGACGCTGTTGAGCACGGCGCGGGCGCCTGGCGAAACACCAAACGAAACGTTTGACACGCCCAAAGAGGTTTTGACGTTCGGCAGCGCCTGCTTGAGCGCGCGTATGCCTTCGATCGTCGCGACAGCGCTCGGGCGCCACTCCTCTTCGCCGGTGGTCAGTGTGAAAGTCAGCAAGTCGAAGATCAGCAGCTGCTCGTCTAGCCCGTGCTCACCACACGCCAACTCGTGAATGCGCTTGGCGATCTCGACCTTGCGCTCGACGGTTTTGGCCATGCCGACCTCGTCGATCGTCAGGGCGATCAAGGCGGCGCCGTGCTGGATCGCGATCGGCACGACTGTGTCGAGCTTGTCGCGGCCGGCCTCGAGGTTGATCGAGTTGACGATCGCGCGGCCGGGCGTCTGCTCGAGCGCGCGCTGAATGACGTCGGGCTCGGTCGAGTCGATCTGCAGCGGTGCGGGCTGGGTCAGCGACACGCGCCTCGCGACCTCGGCCATCTGCGTGTCTTCGTCGTCGGGGCGCTCGGTCAGCGCGACGCAGAGATCAAGCACGTGTGCGCCGCCGTTGACTTGATTCTCGGCGACTTGGACGAGCCCGTCGTAGTCGTCGGCCAAAAGCATTTCCTTCGCGGCGCGCGAGCCCTGCGAGTTGACTCGCTCGCCGACGATCGTCGGAGCCGGCTCTTGAATAAGCGGCGTGGCAGCGATCATCGAGCTGACGTGCGGCGCGCGTGGCGCCGGGCGGGCCTTGACCGGCAGATCGGCACAGCGCTCGGCGATCGCCTTGATGTGCTCGGGCGTCGTGCCGCAACACCCGCCGACGATCGAAATGCCGTACTGCTCGATGAACTCGCCGAGCGACTCGGCGAGCGGACCAGGCTGCTCGGGGAAAATCGTTTCTCCATCGGCACCCTGCACCGGCAGGCCGGCGTTCGGAATGCAGTGCACCGGCACCGGGCAGTGCTCACCGAGGAAGCGGATCGCGTCGCGCATGTCCTCGGGGCCGGTCGAACAGTTGAGACCGATCACGTCGACCTTCAGCGCTTCAAGCGTCGTCAAGACAGAGTCGACGTCGGTGCCCAGCAGCATCTTGCCGCCGTTGGGCAGCAACGAAACGCTGCACTGAATGGGCACGCTGCGTCCGGCGTCCTTGAATGCATCACGCGCGCCGAAGATTGCGGCCTTGACTTCAAGAATGTCTTGCGCGGTCTCGATGATCACGAGGTCGATACCGCCTTCGAGCAGACCGACTGTCTGCTCGCGGAAGATCTCACGTAGTTCGGCGAAGGTGATCTCGCAGAGTCCGGGCTCGGTCGAAGCCGGCAGCATGCCGGTCGGGCCGATCGAACCGGCGACGAAGAGGTCTTCGCCGACGGCCTTGCGCGCGATCTGGGCGGCGCGGACGTTGATCTCATGCGTGTGCTCAGAGAGTCCCCACTCCTCAAGCTTCAGACGCGACGCCTGGAATGTGTCGGTCTCGACGACCTGCGCTCCGGCCTCTGCCATCGATCGGTGCACGCCCTCGATCACGTCGGGGCGGTTGAGGATCAGCGCCTCGTGGGCGCGGCCGGGCAGCTTGTAGTCGTCCTCGAGCGAAAGGTCGAAGGTCTCGAGCGTCGCGCCCATTCCGCCGTCGAAGACGATGACGCGCTCGCGAGTTGCTTTCAGATAGTCACGCATGTCCAGTGATCCTACAAGTGTTCAGTCTTATTCCGACCGCCACGGTCGGGCATTGCCGGACATATAGTTCAGCGCCGATGAGCCTCGAACTTTGGACCTCCGTCGACCGATACGTCAGCGACACGCTGGTGCCGCCCGACGAGATCCTCGAACATGCATTGGCGGCGAACGCTGCTGCCGATCTACCGGCGATCGATGTCTCGCCCGCCCAGGGTCGTCTACTCGAGATCATCGCCAAGATTCACGGTGCCCGGCGGATTCTCGAGGTCGGCACGCTCGGCGGGTACAGCACGATTTGGCTCGCCCGCGCTCTGCCAGCGGGTGGGAAGGTCGTGACACTTGAGCTCGAACCCAAGTACGCCGAGGTCGCGGCGAACAACCTCGCGCACGCGGGTCTGGCCAACAAGATCGATCTGCGGATCGGCCCCGCGATCGACTCGCTCGACCGCCTGATCGCCGAGGACACTGAGCCGTTCGATCTAACGTTCATCGACGCCGACAAACAGTCCAACCGCGACTACTTCGAACGCGCCTGCACGCTTTCGCGCCCCGGCAGCGTGATCATCGTCGACAACGTGGTTCGCGACGGCAAGCTCGTCGACCCCGCCGCAGATGACGCCGGAACGATGGGGTCGCGCGCGCTGCACGAGCTGCTGACGGCGGATCCTTCAGTAACGGCGACAACCATTCAGACGGTTGGCGCCAAGGGCTACGACGGATTCACGATCGCCGTCATCAACTCGTGAACGCCTCATGCACGATCTCACACTAAGCCGCCAACCTCGATCCAATCAGCCGACACTGATTGTCGCGTTGGTGGTCGCAGCCACCGCGTTCGGCGGCTGCGGCGGGTCGGTTGAGGATTCGCTGGTTGAGTCAGCCGGAGTGCACGGCAACGCTTTAGAGAAGGTCTTCGTCCTTCAAAACCAGAATGTGCTGAGCAAGGTCTCCAGCCGCGACCTCAAGGACATCAACGCTGCGTTAGCGGCGAATGACCTCAAGCGTGCGTCGATCGGAGATCTACGCCGCGCTCAAAGCGAAATTCGCTCTCGCATTCGGCGGCTTGAGGAGTACGAGAAGAGCATCAAGGATGCGGCCCGCAAACTCAAAGCCACGCCCGAGCCAGATTTCGACGGCGGGCTCGATGACGATTCCGAGCACGACGCATTCGCCAAGGCCTACGCCTCGACGACCAGCCAGGTCGAGCGCTTCACCAGCTCCGACGCGGGCGCCGTTAAATCCGCATTCAACTCGATGAAGAAATATCTCGCATTCCTCGAGCAGTGGGAGCAGTTCGTCAAGTCGAATGACGCCTCCGGTCTGCTGTCTGCCGGTCAGGCAAGCGACAAGGCGCTCGCCAGGCTGAAGTCAACAACCCAGCGACTCCAGCGCCGAGGCTCGGTTAATTCAAAGATCGAACCGCTGGTCGACGACATGGCGGCCGCGGCCAGCGAGTCGCCTCAACTGACGACACTCGTAGACGAGCTGAAGAAGCAGCACGCGAAGAGCTTCCTCGCGGTTCACATAGTTGAGCAGTGAACCGCGTCGATAAGTAAACGGCGCCGGAGAAGTGACGCGCGCCGGCAGGCACCGGCGCGGTCGCTCGGTCTAAAACTCGTACGCCGCCTTGAGCTCTGGATCTTTCTCGGCGAGCATCGTCGCGAGATCGACCATCACCTTGCATTGCTTCCAGGTGGCGTCGTCTTGCATCTTGCCGTCGATCATGTGGACGCCCTTACCATCGGGGATCGCCTCGATCACCTTCTTGGCGAACAGCACCTCGTCGACCGGCGGGCTGAAAACCTTCTTGGCGATCTCGATCTGAACCGGGTGCAGTGACCAAGTGCCGACACAGCCGAGCAGGAATGCGCTGCGAAACTGGACCTCACAGGCGACGGTGTCCTTGATGTCACCGAACGGGCCGTAGAACGGCAGAATTCCGTTGGCTGCGCAGGCATCGACCATACGCGCGATCGTGTAGTGCCACGGGTCCTGCTGCGAGAAGACACGGCCGGCTTCGAGATCTTCGGCGTCGGACGGGTCATTGATCGTGGTGTAGCCGGGGTGACCGCCACCGACACGGGTCGTCTTCATGCGACGGCTGGCAGCGAGGTCGGCCGGGCCGAGACTGATGCCCTGCATGCGCGGACTCGCGGCTGCAATCTCCTCAACGTTTGCCACTCCCTGAGCGGTCTCGAGAATCGCGTGCACGAGCAGTGGCTTCTTCAGACCGGCCTTGCTCTCGAGCTGGGCGAGCAGGCGATCGACGTAGTGGATGTCCCAGGGGCCTTCGACTTTCGGGACCATGATCACGTCGAGCTTGTCGCCGATCTCGCTGACGAGGGTGATCAGATCGTCGAGTACCCAGGGACTGTCAAGCGAGTTGATGCGAGTCCAGAAACCGGTGCTGCCGAAGTCGACGCTCTTGCCGACTTCTACGAGTCCGGCGCGCGCCTCTTCTTTTTTGTCGGCGGCGATCGCGTCCTCGAGGTTGCCGAGCACGATGTCGGACTTGGCGGCGATGTCAGGCACCTTCGCGCGCATCTTCTCGTTGGACGGATCGAAAAAGTGGATCATCCGCGAAGGCGGAAACGGGATCTGAGCAGCTGGGTCGGGCGCGCCTGCGCACAGCGGCTTGAGGAAATCTCGGGGGGCTCGCATGCTGGTGAGTGACTCCTGGAGGATGGTCGTGCGTGGGCCGAGTGCCTACGCGGGAATGATCAAGTTGATGACATAAACGGTATCGCTGTCAAAATCCACGCCGATGGAAAGCGAACCGAAGAAACTGCTGTTTGTCTGCCTCGGCAACATCTGCCGCTCACCGGCGGCCGAAGGCGTGATGCGCCACCTCGTCGAAGAGGCCGGGCTTGCCGATCAGTTCGAACTCGACAGCGCGGGCACCGGTTCGTGGCATATCGGCGATTCGCCCGACGCACGCAGCACCGCAGCCGCGGCCGCCCGTGGCATAACGATCGAGGGAAAGGCGCGCGGCGTGACCGGCGCTGACTTCGACCACTACGACCTGATCCTTGCGATGGACGGATACAACTTTCGCGATCTTCAAGCCATTGCGCCAAGCGATCAGGCCGAGGCGAAGGTACGAATGTTGCGCGAGTTCGACCCGCTGAGCACTTCCGACGACTACGACGTGCCCGACCCTTATTACGGCGGGCCACAGGGCTTCGACCACGTGATCGATCTCGTCGAAGCCGCCTGCAATGGACTGCTCGATGAGATTCGCGCCGGGCACACGCCGTAGAGGCGATCACGCGCCGTGACTGCGACAGCGATCGCGACGGCGTTGGGCGAGCGACTCGGGCTTGATGTCGTCGGCATCGAGCTGACGGCAGGCGGCGACATAAACGATGCCTACCGCGCCGAGACCGCCGACGGCCGAGTTGTTTTCGTCAAGTCGAGCTCGGCTGCGCTGCCCGGCGTATTCGCCGACGAGGCCGCCGGGCTCGTCTGGCTGGGCGAACCGAATGGAGCGGTTGCGACGGCGAACGTGATTGGAGTGGTCGACGATCCAGATCCGCAACTGCCCATCCCCCGCCTGTTGGCCCTTGACTGGATCGAACGTGGCCAGCTGGATGCAGCGGGCGAGCAATCGCTTGGTCGCGGACTAGCCGCGATGCATGCGGCGGGGGCGCCGGAGTTCGGCGCGACTCCGGTGATCGGCGCCGATGGCCTGATTGACCAGTCCGCACGGGCACACGCGCCGATGCGCTTCAACGAGCTGGCGTTGCCGAACGACCCATGCGGGACATGGGCGGAGTTCTACGCGCGACGGCGGATCGAACCGTTGACCCGGGAATGTGTCGATCGCGGCTTGTTGGATTCGTCTGACGCCGAGATACTTGGGTCGCTGGTGGCGCGGATCGACGCGCTCGCCGGGCCGGCCGAGCCCGTCGCGCGCACGCACGGCGATCTCTGGTCAGGAAACGTGCTCACCGATTCCACTGGCACGCCGCACTTGATCGATCCTGTCGCCCACGGCGGCCATCGCGAGGTCGATCTCGCTCTGTTGCGCGTGTTCGGCGGCCCCGGGGAGCGTTGCTTCGACGCGTACGACGAGGCGTTCCCACTCGCGGAGGGATGGCGTGAGCGGATCGAGCTTTGGCAGCTGGCAATGATCCTGCTGCATGTGTATCTGTTTGGTGGCAGCTACCGCAGTCAGGCGCTGGCGATCGCCCGGCGCTACGTCTGAGCCCACACCGTCTGAGCCCGCTCCGTCTGAGCCCGCACCGTGCGCGACCGAGTGACGTTAGGGCGAGTCCTCGACGGCGAAGATCGAGGCGACGCTAGTGCGACCAGACGCGATCGCGTCGGTCGTACGCAGGAAGTCGCGCATCGCGGCATGCAGTCTGCCGCTGGTAGCGGCTCCCGGCTGCGGCGGGGCGCCGCAAGGCGTCTCCCACTCTTGGTCTTCCCAGCCCCAGGCTCCAGAAACCGGGATCACCCGGCTCCTGAGCACGAATCCCCAGCCGAGTCCGGGGACGAACACAACTGCTTTATCGCCGGAGCTGTAGCGGTAGCGCACACGCGTTCCGGGTTTAAGGGTCAGCGCGCCGACGGGATTCGGCTGGAAACTATTGGCGGTCAACTGTTGACCATTAGAAACCCAGTTGACGTTGTAGTGGAACTGCGCGGCCGCACCCGGAGCGATCGTCGTCTGCTGCGGACCTTGCGCGCTACCGATCGGGCAGTTGAAATCAGTTCCGAAGCTCTCGCGAGCAATCACGCGACTGCTCGCGATGTCCGCGCAGGCGGCGGCAGTACGCGCGCCGGTCAAAGTCGAGTACACGGCGGGCGAAGCATTCGCCCGCGGACCTACCCACACGCAACGGCGCGCAACTGCCACGTCGGCGAAGCCCCAGCCATACGTGAGGCTCGCACCGTTGAGCTGCGGACGGGACTGACGCGTATCACTGACGTCGAACTCTTCACCGCTGTATAGCCGCCCGAGGTAGTAGCCGCCAGGCGCGTTAAACAGGTAGACCCCACCGCCGGGATGCTCCTGATTCCAAACCGCCTGTTGGCCCGGATTGACCGGCGACGATATGCGTACTCGTTCGCCGGCCGAAGCGGTCGTTGCCAACGCGCACAGCGAGGCCGCTGCCGTCAGTGACAGCAGCTGAAATATCAGGCGAACTCGAGTCATACGCACCATCTACCCATTTACACAGGTATCGACGAATCGAAGCGCCGATCCGCATTGAGCAGGAGTTAATCCCCGGCAGACGCCTAGCTCAAGTGCATGCCACCGCGGCCTGGAAGCAAAAAGGACCCCACCGGATGGTGGAGTCCTTTAGTAACCCGTCGATACGAAGCCGCTTACTTGACGAAGAGAATCTCGCTGTACTTAGGCAGCTCCCAGAGGTCGTTTGCCACGACGCGCTCGAGCTTGTCGCCGGCCGCTCGGACTGCCTCAAGCGCCGGCAGCACGCTGTCACGCATGTAGTCGGCCTCGGCAACGACGTCTGTTGGGTGGTTCTCGTCGAGGTTGGCCTCGCCTAGCGCCTTGATCGCCGAGTCGAACTCAACGACCAGCGGCTCGATGTCTGCGGCCAACGACTCCGACGCGCTCTTAACCTCAGCTAGGTAGCGCACGGCAGCGGGCAGCAGCATCGACTTCGCTAGGTCGTACGCGGTCTCGGCCTCGATGTTGACCTTGATTACGTACTGCTCGACATACACGTCGTAGCGTGAGTGCAGTTCGCGCTCCGAGAGCACGTTGTAGTTTCCGAAGGTCTCGACCGTCGAGGCCTCCAGCCACTCCTTCAGGGCTTCGGGCGTCGTGCGCAGGTTCTTCAGCCCGCGCTGCTCGGCCTCGGCGTGCCATTCCTCGGAGTAACCGTCTCCATTGAAGACGATCTGCTTATTGGCGTTGTAGACGTCGGTGAGAATCGGACCGAGCGCATCTTCGAGCGACGCGCCTGCGTCGATCGCGGCGGCGAGCTTGGCGCTCAGTTCGTCAATCGCTTCCGAGACGATCGTGTTGAGCACCGTGTTCGGGTCGCTGATCGACTGGTTTGAACCGAGCGCGCGGAACTCGAACTTCGCGCCGGTAAACGCGAACGGGCTGGTGCGGTTACGGTCGCCGGCGTCGGCCGGCAGCGGCGGGAGCACCGGCGAGCCGAGCTCAAGAATCCCGCCATTTTTGCTGGAGGTCGCGGCGCCTTCGGCGATCTGGTCAAAGACATCTTGCAGCTGGTCGCCGAGGTAGATCGAGATGATCGCCGGCGGGGCCTCGTTGGCGCCGAGGCGATGGTCGTTACCGGCGCTGGCAACGGTCGCGCGCAGCAGGCCCTGGTGCTTGTTGACGGCAGCGATCACGGCCGTGCAGAAGAACAGGAACTGCAGGTTGTCGTGCGGGTTGTCGCCCGGGTTGAGCAGGTTGGCGCCGGCGTCGGTGCCCATTGACCAGTTGTTGTGCTTGCCGGATCCGTTGACGCCGGCGAACGGCTTCTCGTGAAGCAGTGCGACGAGACCGTAGTTGCGGGCGACGTTCTGGATTACCTGCATCGTCAGCTGCTGGTGGTCTGCGGCGAGATTGCTGCTCTCGAAGATCGGAGCGACCTCGTACTGCGCAGGGGCGACCTCGTTGTGGCGGGTCTTGATCGGCACACCAAGCTTGGCCAGCTCGTACTCGAACTCCATCATGCAGGCGAGTACGCGCTCTGGGATCGATCCGAAGTAGTGGTCATCGAGTTCGTGGCCCTTCGGCGGTTTGGCGCCAAACAGCGTGCGGCCGGTCGTCAGCAGGTCGGGGCGCTCGTAGAAGTAGTGCTCCGGGATCAAGAAGTACTCCTGTTCGGCGCCGGCGGTCGTGAAGACGTGCTCGGTCTCGTTGTCGCCGAACAACTTGAGCGCCTTGACGGCCGAATCCGACAGCGCGCTCATCGAACGCAGCAGCGGGATCTTGGTGTCGAGGGCCTCGCCGGTCCACGAGACAAACGCGGTCGGGATGCAGAGTGTCGCGCCGTTCGGGTTCTCGAGAATGAAGGCTGGCGAAGTCGGGTCCCATGCTGTGTAGCCGCGCGCTTCGAAGGTCGCGCGGATGCCGCCCGACGGGAACGACGACGCGTCTGGCTCGGCCTGAATCAGATCCTTGCCCTTGAATTTGGCGATCGTCTGATTCTCGAAGGAGGGCTCGTAAAAGGAGTCGTGCTTCTCGGCAGTCTTGCCGGTCAGCGGCTGGAACCAGTGGGTGTAGTGCGTCGCACCCTTGCCGACCGCCCATTCGAGCATCGCCGCGGCGACCGCGTTGGCGGTCTCGAGGCTGATCGGCTCACCGGCGTCTAGCGCGGCCTTGAACTGGTCGTACTCGGCCGTTCCCATCAAGCTCTTGGCCACCGCGTCGGTGAAGACGTTGGCGTTGAACGCGGCGGTGGGATCGAGCGGCATCTTCGGTGCGCTGCCGTTGTACTCCGGCTTCCACTGTGTTCCGGTGACGTTGTGCTGACGTGACATCTGGTGACCCTCTCCTCAGGTTTGTGAAGTCTGCTCCCGATCGGCGTACCGCTAATCGGATATCTCGCGCTATTAAAACGCCCAAATGCTGGTGCCGAACGCCGGTGGATGGA
>JBASTN010000027.1:0-20592 GCA_049274915.1 Solirubrobacterales bacterium | reverse complement strand
CGCGCTGGGTCTCGTCCAGCGGCTGGCCGCCGCCGGCGAAGCTGATCTGTCGGCCGCGAAGCTGGCCGGCGAGATCGCGGCGATGCCAGCCGAGGCGCTCGCGGCGATCAAGCGTTGTGTTTTTGTGGCCGGCGAGCGGACGACAGCCGAGGGCATGGCCTTCGAGGCCGGTGAGATCCTCGGCCTCTTCGACAGCGAAGCCGCCCGCGAGGGGCTGGCGGCGTTTCTCGAAAAGCGCGACCCGAATTTCAGCTGATCGCCGCCGGTCGGCGCGAGTGCGGGTCTAGCGCCGAGCTTGCGTCCGGCTAACGACCACACCGGCGTCCAGCATGTCGTCGATCTGCGCGGCCCCGAGATCGAGCCGCTCCCGCAGCACTTCGGACGTGTGCTCACCCAGGTGTGGCGCGGGATCGGCGGCGACCATGCGCCGTCCGCCAATGCGCAGGGCGCCGGCAGCCAGGTCGAGGGGTTTTCCGAGTCGTCGCTCCTCGTAGATAGCTCCCGTACCGGTGACCTGAGGGTCGTTCAGCACCTCGCTGAAGGACATCGTTCGCCCGCACGCGATCCCGGCCGCGCGCAAGGCGCTGACAAGATCGTCCGCCTTCCAGCCCGCCAGCGCCGATTCGAGTTCCCGTCGCAGTGCCGGATAGTCGGCGAGCCGCCCTTCGTTGCTCGACCACGCGCTCCGCTCGAGCCACTCCGCGCGACCGAGCAGCTCACAGAGGCGCTTCCAGCGCGCCGGGTCCCAGACGCCTAGCACCACAAGCCCGTCCGACACGGCGAACTGGTCGGCGACCAGCGGGTGGCTGCGATTGCCGAGGCGCGGCGGATCGGATCCATCAATCGAGCGCGCGGGAAAAAAGCCCGCGTTGAACATCAGGCCAACGTCCAGCAGTGAGATCTCGACATCGGAACCGGCGGCGCCGCGCTCGCGTCCGAGCAGTCCCGCGAGAATCGCGGCGGCAGCCGTCACACCGGCGCCGACATCGATCACCTGCGGCCCGGCGCGCATCGGCGCGCCGTCGGGTTCGCCGGTCAAAGCCATGATGCCGGTCATCGCCTGGATCACCGGATCGATCGCGGTCGCTTTCGCATAGGGGCCGCTCGATCCAAAAGCCGAGATCGTGCAGGCCACGACACCGGGGTTGCGGTCGCGCAGGCTCGGGCCGACGAGACCGAGGCGCAAAGCTCCAGCCGGGCTCCGATTGTGCAGCACGACGTCAGACGATGCGGCGAGTTCGGCGACCAGCTCGCGCCCGCGCGCCGCGCCGAGGTCGATCGCGATCGACTGCTTGCCGCGGTTGCCCGCGGCGAAGATCGCCGACGTGCCCGGCTCCGACTGAGGCCCGATACCGCGAGCGAAGTCGCCCTCAGGCGGCTCCACCTTGACCACGTCGGCACCAAGATCGGCCAGCATCATCGCCGCGATCGGACCCGCCAGAAAACTCGCGCACTCGAGCACGCGAATACCTGCCAGCGGCAGTCCGTCTGAAATGTTCGGCGGTCTGGCCATGCATTTCTGTGACTTGAGCCACGCCCGCGTGGCCGCGCTCCTCAGCGGGCCTACCACGCAATACGAGCGGTGGATTTGCTCTATGTTGGCTCAATGACAACGGAGATCTTAGGTGCCGACGGCTGACGGGCGTTACTGGAGCGATGCCGAAGCGCTCCCGCCCGCGCAGTCGCGAGCGACTCAAGACGAGGCGCTGCGCGAGCAGGTCGAGTACCTGTGGGCGCGCAGCGAGTTCTATCGCGAGAAACTCGCCGCCGCCGGGCTCGCGGCTGGCGACATCGCTGGCGTCGACGACCTTGCCCGTGTCCCCTTCACCGAGAAGCACGAGCTACGCGATTCGCTACAGGCCTCACCGCCGCTTGGCCGCCACCTCGCCGCGCCGCCGCAAGACGTGATCCAGATACAGGCGTCCTCCGGCACCACCGGCAGCCCGTCGTACGTCGGGCTGACACAGAACGACATCGACGTCTGGTGCGAACTTGGGGCGCGCACCTTTTACGCCAGTGGGGCGCGTCCCGGCGATCGTGCGCTTCACGCCTTTGGAATGTCGAAGGGCTTCGTCGGAGGCCTTCCGATCGTGCAGATTCTTCAGTCGATGGGGATCTGCGATCTACCGATCGGTGCCGAGAGCGGCGTAGAACGCCTCCTGCGTGTTCAGGCCGACCAGCGCGCAAACCTAATCTGCGGCACTCCGTTTTTCCTGGGGTATTTAGGCGACTGTTCCAGCGACGTTGTCGGCCGCGCGGCAGACGAGCTCGGCGTGACTCGTCTAATCGTCGGGGGCGAGCCCGGCGGCGGCGTCCCGGCGGTTCGGCAGCGTCTGGAGGACACTTGGGGGGCGCCCGTTCGGGAAATGCTCGGCGGCACCGATCTCGGCTGCACATACTGGGGAGAGTGCGACGCGGCCGATGGTATGCACTTCCTCTCCCCCGACTTGATGGTCGCCGAGTTGATCGACCACGAAAGCGGCGACCGGATCGAGCCCACCGAAGGCGTCACGGGCGAGTTGGTCTACACCGCGCTGCGACGCCAGGCCTCGCCGTTGTTGCGCTTTCGCACGCGCGATCACGTAGTGGTCACCGGCACCTCGTGTGCCTGCGGTCGCAGCGGCTACAAAATTCGCTGCGTGGGACGTACCGATGACATGCTGATCGTGCGCGGCATCAACGTGTTCCCGTCGGCGGTAAAGGATCTGGTGATGGGGTTGCGCCCGCGGGCCACCGGCGAGATGCGCATTCGCCCAGACTTCGAAGGCCACGCGACGCAGAAGCCGTTGCCGGTGGCGATCGAGCATTCGCGCGAGCTCGACGAGCCCGGTCGCCGTCAGCTGGCCGTCGACGCTGAGGCCCAAATGCGCGGAGCTCTTAATATCAAGGCCGTCGTCACGCTGGTCGCGGAAGGGACGCTTGAGCGTCCCGGTCTTCAGAAGGTGGCGTTAATCGAACGGGAGGTGTCGCAGTGACCGCATTGATCGACGGCGCTTTGCTGCCCGCTCGCGCGAAACTGCGCGAAGAGGGTCCGCGCGATGGCTGGCAGAACATCGAGGATCTGCAGATTCCGACAGAGACGAAGCTCCGGTTGATAGACGGCCTGCTCGACGCCGGAATCACGCGGATCACGCTAACGGCGATGATGCGCCCCGACTGGGTGCCGCAGCTCGCCGATGCCGAGCAGGTGCTCCGCGGGGTAACCCGCCGCCCCGGTGTCTCGTATGGCGTGCTCGTGCCGAACGAAAAAGGCTGGCAGCGGGCGCGGGCACTGCGCGACGACGGCTGCCCGATCGACGAGGTTTCGCTGGTTATCTCGGCCTCCGAGATGCACAACCAGTCAAATGTGAACATGTCGATAGCAAGCTCGCTGAAAGCGCTTGAGAGCGTTGTCGGCGCGGCCCGCGCCGACGGCCTGCACGTCTGCGGCGGCATGGCGATGGCCTTCGGCTGCTGCTTCGAGGGGGCCGTTCCCGAGGATCGCGTCGTCGAGCTGGCGCGGGCCTTGAGCGAGATGGGCTGTAACGAGCTCGTCTTCGGCGACACGACCGGGATGGCCAACCCAAGACTTGTAAGCGAGCGCGTCGGACGGCTACGCGAGGAGCTCGCCGACACGCTGATCACGCTGCATTTTCACAACACGCGCGGGGCCGGATTGGCAAACGTGCTGGCGGCCCTTGAGGTCGGAGTCGATTCCTTCGAGTCGGCTTTCGGCGAGCTCGGCGGCTGCCAGTTCGCCCGCGGCGCGACTGGCAACATCGGGACCGAGGACCTCGTATCGATGCTTGAGGAGATGGGCATCGACACCGGCATCGACCTCGAACGCCTGCTCGTCGTCGGCCGGGAGATGGAAAAGCTGCTCGATCGCCGGCTGGACAGTCACGTGCTTCACGCCGGACCAGTCGACTGGACCGGATCCGCGACGGCCGCCGTCAAGGGGGCAACCGATGCCGCCTGACTCGTCCAAGAGCACTGGCTCGTCCAAGAGCACTGGCTCGCCCAAGGACCCGCAGGATCAAGAGGCCGCGTCGCTAGAGCGGGAGTTACGAGAACGCACCGAACGCGCACTCGCCGGCGGGGCGCCCAAGTACCACGACTCGATCGCCGAACAGGGCAAGTTGTTTGTGCGCAAACGGCTCGATCTGCTGCTCGACGAAGGCTCGTTCGTGGAGGACGGCCTGCTCGCGCGAACGATGGACGAGGGCCTAGCCGCCGACGCGATCGTCACTGGACTAGGCACGATTGACGGCCGGCCGGTTTGCGTGATCGCCAACGATCCGACCGTCAAGGCCGGGGCGTGGGGCCGGCAGACGATCCGCAAGTACATTCGCATGCAGAACGAGGCCGAGCTCAGCCGCTGCCCGCTGATTTACCTGGTCGACTCCGCCGGCGCGCGCCTCGACGAGCAGTTCGACTTGTTTATCGACCGCAACCATGCCGGGCGGATCTTCTGGAATCAGTGCCGCTTGTCGGGGCGGATTCCGCAGATCTGCGCGCTTTTCGGCCCGTCGCCGGCCGGCGCCGCGTACGTGCCGTCGTTCTGCGACGTCGTCATCATGGTCGACGGCAACGCCTCCGCGTTTCTAGGGTCGCCCCGAATGGTCAAGATGGCGATTCAGGAGGACGTCACCGCCGAAGAGATGGGCGGCGCGCGGATGCACTGCGAGGTCAGCGGACTCGGCGACCATCTCGCGAAGGACGACGAGAGCGCCCTCTCGGCGATTCGCCGCTACCTGTCGTATCTTCCGCAGCACTGGGAGGCTGCGGCCCCCGCCGCCAAGCCTCAGCCGCCCGCACCTGGCCCCTCGATCGGCGACATCGTGCCCGAGAACCAGACTCAGGCCTTCGACATGCACGAGCTGCTTGAGCGCGTCTTCGACGAGGGTTCGATCTTCGAACACAAACGCCGTTTTGCCAAGGAGATGATCGTCGCCTTTGCCCGGCTCGACGGGCGCGCTGTCGGCGTCGTCGCAAGCCAGCCGAAGTACAAAGGCGCGATCATCACCAGCGATGTCGCCGATAAGGGCACTCAGTTCGTGCAGATGTGCAATGCCTACGGGATCCCGCTGTTGTTTTTCTCGGACACACCCGGATTCATGGTCGGCAGCAAAGTCGAGCGCGGCGGCATCATCCGCCACGGCGCCAAATATCTTTCCGCGATCGCGTCGTCGAGTGTGCCGCGCATCTCGGTGATGGTGCGCAAGAGCTACGGCGCGGCCTATATGGCGATGTCGGGAGCGACGTTCAGTCCCGACGCGATGATCGCGCTGCCGACGGCCAAGATGGCGATCATGGGTCCGGAGGCCGCAATCAACGCGATCCACGCCGCCAAGATCGAGCAGATCGAGAGCCAGGAGGAGCGCGACGCGTTCGTCAAGGACCGGCGCGAGGAGTACGCGAAAGACATCGATGTCTTTCGCACCGCGTCCGAGTTTTTCATCGACTCGGTGATCTCCGGTGACTCCTTACGCAACGAACTGATTCTTCGCCTGGGGCATTACGCGCACAAGCAGATGGAAGTTCTGCCGCGTCGCAACGCGGTGATTCGGGGTTAAGCTACGGCCCGTCGACGCGGTGCGCGGAAGCGGTGCCTCCTGGCGGCGCGTTATGCCAGGTGCTTGTTAGCATCGCGGCGTACGGTTCAAGCGAAGATCCATACCAAGGGGAGAGTTACGCCGAATGAACCAATCTACGCTCACGGGTCCGGTCGATGCCGAAACAGCGTCGCTGCCGCTGATCGCCTCCGCCGAGGAACGCCAGTTGCGCGACACGGTCCGGTCGATCGCCGAAGGTTTCGGCCCGGAATACTTCGAGCGGGCGACTCAAGCCGGCGAGCCGCCCACCGAGCTGTGGGACACGCTCGCACGCAAGGGATTCCTCGGTGTCAACATTCCCGAGGAGTACGATGGCGGCGGACTAGGCCTCTACGAGCTTTCCGCGGTCGCCGAGGAAGTCGCGGCCGCCGGTTGTCCATTGCTACTGCTGGTCGTCTCGCCCGCGATCGTCGGCAGCATTCTCACCCGGCACGGCACACCAGACCAAAAGGATCGCTGGCTGCGCGGCATCGGCAGCGGCGAGCAGAAGATCGCATTCGCGATCACCGAGCCGGACGCCGGCTCTAACTCACACAACATCTCAACGAAGGCGCGACGCGACGGCGACAAGTACATCCTTAGCGGCACCAAGACTTTCATCTCGGGGATGGAGGATGCAAGCTCCGTGCTGGTGGTCGCGCGGACCGGAACCAACGAGTCCTCCAGCAAGGGTTTGCTGTCGCTGTTTATCGTCGATGTTGACGCGCCCGGTCTCGAGCGCCAGCATGTGCCGACGGCGGTTGAGTCACCGGAAAAGCAGTGGATGCTGTTCTTCGACGACGTCGAGCTAGAAGCCGAGCGGCTGATCGGACCGGCCGACCAGGGGCTCAAGGTCGTCTTCGACGGCCTCAACCCCGAGCGAATACTCGCCGCCGTGATGTGCACGGGGATCGCGCGCTACGTGATGCAGCGAGCCGCCACCTACGCCAACGAGCGCGTTGTCTGGAACGGCAAGCCGATCGGTAGCCACCAAGGCATTTCGCATCCACTGGCCGAGGCCAAGATCCAGCTTGAACTCGCGCGCCTGATGACGCAGAAGGCCGCCGCGCTATACGACGCCGGGGCGCCCGCGGGCGAACCCGCGAACATGGCCAAGTTCGCCGCAGCCGAGGCCGGCGTGCGCTGTGTCGACCAGGCAATCCAGACTCACGGCGGAAACGGCGTGGCGCTCGAATACCGGCTCAGCCAGTACTGGTGGATGGCACGCCTGCTGCGCACGGCGCCGGTTTCGAGGGAAATGATTCTCAACTACGTCGCCGAGCACTCGCTCGGCCTACCGCGCTCGTACTGAGCGGCCATCCGGCGAACGGAGCGAGCATGAGCCAGAAAACGTATGTGATCGGTGTCGGAATGACCAAGTTCGAGAAACCCGGCGCACGTGAGTGGGACTACCCGGACATGGCACTTGAGGCCGGTACGAAGGCGCTTGAAGACGCCGGAATCGGCTACGACAAAGTCGAGCAGGCATTCGTTGGCTACTGCTACGGCGACTCGACTGCCGGGCAGCGGTCGCTGTACGGGCTTGGCCTGACGGGCATCCCGATCACGAACGTCAACAACAACTGCGCGACCGGCTCCACGGCACTGTTTATGGCACGCCAAATGGTGCGCGGCGGGGTCTCGGACTGTGTATTGGCACTCGGATTCGAGAAGATGGAAAAGGGATCGCTCGGCATGAAGTTCACGGATCGCGTCAACCCGCTGGATAATCACCTCAAGGAGATGGCCACGGTACGCGAGCCGGAGTCCTCACCATTTGCGCCGCAGATGTTCGGCAACGCCGCCCGCGAACACATCGAGCGCTACGAATCGACCCCCGACCACTACGCCTGGATCGGCTGGAAAAACCACAAGCACTCGACAAACAACCCTTACGCACAGTTCCAGGACGAGTACACGCTCGACGAGATCAAGTCGGCGAGGATGATTCACGAACCGCTAACCAAGTTGCAGTGTTCACCGACCTCGGACGGCTCGGCCTGCGCGATTCTCGCTTCCGAGCGCTTCGTTGACGAAAACGATCTATGGGACCGGGCGATCGAGATCGCCGGTCAGGCAATGGTCACCGACACGCCGGCGACGTTCGAGAGCGGCTCCTGCATCTCGATCGTCGGATCTGACATGTCGCGCGAGGCCGCGCGACAGGCCTACGAGCAGGCCGAGGTCACGCCCGACGACGTCGACGTGATCGAGCTGCACGACTGCTTCAGCGCCAACGAGCTCATCACCTACGAGGCTCTCGGTCTCGCGGCCGAGGGCGAGGGCCACCGGCTCGTCGACGAAGAGGCGACCACCTACGGCGGCCGCTGGGTCGTAAACCCCTCCGGCGGACTGATCTCCAAGGGTCATCCACTCGGCGCAACCGGCTTGGCGCAGTGCTCGGAGTTGTCCTGGCAGTTGCGCGGCGACGCCGGTAAACGCCAGGTCGAGGGCGCGAAGGTCGCACTACAGCACAACATCGGCCTCGGTGGTGCGGTCGTGGTGAGTATCTACCGGCCGGCGGCGTAGCCAGGCTACGGCGCGAACGCGCGGCCAAGTAGCTGGCGCGCGGCCACGAGCTTCGCGATCTGGGCGGTGCCGTCGCCGATCTCTAGGCCGATGCAATCGCGCATGCGCTGGCCCGCTGGCACCTCGTCGCTGTAGCCGGTGTGGCCGTAGACAAGCAGAGCGGTGTGGCAGGCTTCTACGGCGAGCTTGGGTGCCCACCACTTGGCCATGTTGCCTTCGAGCCCGTGCGGCAAGCCTTGATCCTTGCGCCAAAGCGCCTCGTAGCAAAGCAGCCGCGCCCCGGTGATCTGGGTGAGTGCCTCGACCAACGGGAAGGCCACCCCCTGCTGTTTGGAGATCGGCTGGCCGAAAGCGACGCGATCGCGCGCGTAGTCGATCGCCTCGTCGATCGCCTGACGCGCCGTGCCCAGGCACATGAGGCCGATCAATGCGCGTGAGTAATCGAAACCCTGCATACAGCGCACGAAGCCCTCGCCTTCGGCGCCGATCAGAGCATCGGCCGCGATCGGATGGCGGTCAAACGCCACCGAGGCACGGCCGATCGAGCGGCCACCGAGGTCTGAAAACGGCGACCGTTGCAGGTAGCGGTCGTCGAGGTCAAAGTAGAAAGCGCTGACGCCCCGCGCTCCGTCGACGCCGGTGCGGGCGAACAGCAGCGCCGACGTCGCGTCGGCACCAAAGGAGATCGAGGTCTTCTCGCCGGTCACGACCCATCCGTCACCATCGCGCTCGGCGCGAAGGCCGATGTTGGCGGCGTCCGAGCCGCGCTCCGGCTCGGTCAAAAAGAAGGCCGGGAGCCGTTCGCCAGCGGCGATCTGAGGCAGCCACTGTGCGCGCTGGCGTTCGTCGCCTGCCGAGCGAATGATCTCCGAGATCAGTGACGGAATCAGCAACAGGTAGCCGGCATTGAGGTCGGCGCGAGCGATCTCCTCGCCAGCGATACCGGTAGTCACCGCGTCGGCGCCCTGACCGCCGTACTGCTCGGGAATGCGCATGCCCATCAACCCCAGGCTCGCGAACTCGTCGACCAGCTCGTGCCGAAACCGGGCACGCCGGTCGTCGTCTTGGTAGTGCGGCGCGAGGCGCTCGCGCGCGTAACGGGCGATCGACTCGCGAAAGGCTTCCTGCTCTGGGGAAAATCCGAAATCCACAGTGGTCTCCCGCTATGCGCTTAGTGGAAGCCGCCGCCGCGACGGGACAAGTAGCCGGGCGAGTCGCGCAACGTCGCCGCACCGTTAGCCACGGCGGTCAGGCCGTCTAGAAATTCGAAATTTACGTGTGGCAATTGGTTGGTACCCACGAACCCCTCCCAGGTGCAGGTGCTGTGTCGCCCGAGGCTACCAGTCGCCTGTAGTGGTTAACATGTCCGCCGTGCGATCCCTGGAGAGTCCGTGAGCACCAATCCATGCCGCATCGGATCAGGTTCCGGGTTCTGGGGCGACATCGTCGATCCCGCCGTCGAGATGATCGAGCGCGGCGATGTCTCCTACGTCGGATTCGACCTACTCGCTGAGCTCACGATCTCGATCCTGCAGCGGGCCAAGTTGCGCGATCCCGACGCTGGCTACATTCCGGACCTCGAGATGATCGCCCGCGCCTGTCTGCCCGCGGCCCGCGCTAACGACGTCAAGCTGATTACCAATGGCGGTGGCGCCAATCCACGCGCCGGCGCGCGTGCCGTCGCCCGGGTGGCCGCCGAAACAGGGCACGACGATCTTCGAATCGGTCTGATCGAGGGCGACGATCTCACCGGCAAGATCGACGAGATTCGCGGGCAAGGCTGGCGCTTCGCCAACATCGACACCGGCGAGGAAGACCTCGACCGAATCGCCGACCGAATCGTCGCCGCCTCGGCGTACACCGGCTCCGACGGCATCATCGAAGCGCTCGACGGCGATGCCGACGTCGTCATCGGCGGTCGCCTCGCCGACTCGGCGCTCTACTGCGCCCCGCTGATGCGCCACTTCGGCTGGAGCTTTGCGAACGGCGACTGGGAACGCATCGGCGCCGCCCTAACGGTCGGACACGTGCTCGAGTGCGCCGGAATCGCGTCGGGCGGCATGTCGTCGCAGTGGCGCCTTTCCAAGGACCCGTGGCGAATTGGATTTCCGCTGGCGGAGGTAGCCGCCGACGGCACGGCGGTGATCGAGAAGGTCGCCGGGTCAGGCGGCGTGATCAACGAGTACACGACCAAGGAGCACCTGCTCTACGAGGTTGGCGACCCGCTCGACTATCGCCTGCCCGACGGGATCGTCGACATGCGCGACGTCGAGGTACGCGAGCTTGGGCCCGACCGCGTGCAGATCACCGGGATGTCAGGCCGGGCGCGCCCGGACATGCTCAAGGTGCAGATCGGCTACGAAGACGGCTGGATCGCCGAGGGCCGCGCGATATTTCCCTGGCCGGATGCGCTCGAGAAGGCCGAGTGGTCTAAGCGGCTGGTGCGCGAGCGAATGCGCCACCTTGGCGTCACGCCCGTCGAGGAGCGCTACGACCGCGTGGGTATCGACGCGCTCGCGGGTCCGGCCGCGCCGGAACCGGACTACGAGCCAAACGAGGTCGAGCTGCGGATGGCCGTCAAGTGCGCCACGCGCCAAGAAGCCGAGGCCGCTCGCCGCGCGCTGCTGATGCCAGCGACCGCCGGTCCCGTGGGCACCGCGTTTGGCGTACCGATGCCGGTGCGCAAAGTGATCGCGCTATGGCCGACGCTGGTGCCCCGGGAGCTGGTAGCCGAACAGGTCACCGTAAGCAGTGCGCGGGAGCTGAGCTGATGCGGATCGACGACCTTGCCTTTGTACGATCGGGAGACAAAGGCGACACCTCCAACGTCGTCTTGCTCGCGCGCAGTGAAGACGCGTACGCCACGCTCGAGGCCAACCTGCTGCCCGAGGCGATCGCCAGCTACATGGCAGGCAACGTTACGGGACCGGTTGTCGTACACAAGCTGCCCAAGCTGCTGGCCTTCAACGTCGTGATGCACGGAGCGCTTGGCGGCGGCGCCACCAACACCCTGCGCTTCGACGCAACTGGCAAATCGATGTGTTCCGTCCTCTCGCGCATGGAACTGCCCGGCGCCGAGCAATGACCCGTGACCCGCACCCGCGCGACGGACGCCGAAGCTAGCGCTGGATTTCATCTCTGATGTCAATTCTCGAATCTCGTGTCGATCCGCGCTCCGAGCAGTTCCAGAGCAACCGCGAAGGGATGCGCGAACTACTGAACGAGCTCGATCGCCAGCTCGAGCTCGTTCTGGCCGGTGGCGGCGAAAAATACGTTGAGCGCCATCGCCATCGCGGCAAGCTGCTCGCGCGCGAAAGAGTCGAGTTCTTACTCGACCGCGACAGCCCGTTTCTCGAGATTCAACCGTTCGCCGCTTACGGCACACAGTTCGCCGTCGGCGCAAGCGTCGTTACCGGGATCGGGCTGGTCGAAGGCGTCGAGTGCATGCTGATCGCCAACGATCCGACGATCCGCGGAGGTGCTTCCAATCCCTTCACTTTCCGCAAGGTCTTTCGCGCGATGGAAATCTGCGAGAAGAACCGGATCCCGTGCATCAACCTAGTCGAGTCCGGGGGCGCCGACCTACCGACTCAAGCCGACATATTTGTGCCCGGTGGCGAGATGTTCAGGCGTTTGACACAACTCTCGGCGGCGGGGATTCCGACGATCGCACTCGTCTTCGGTAATTCGACTGCCGGAGGCGCGTACGTCCCCGGGATGTGCGACTACACCGTGTTTGTGCGCGAGCGCGCCAAGGTTTTTCTCGGAGGCCCGCCACTCGTCAAGATGGCGACCGGCGAGGAGTCAAACGACGAGGAGCTCGGCGGCGCAGAGATGCACTCGAAGGTCTCGGGACTCTCGGACTTTATGGCGCGCGACGAAACCGACGCACTGCGCATCGGACGCGAAATCGTCAGCCGGCTTAACTGGCGCCAACGCGGTCAGACCCCAGCCAGCACAGTGCGCGAGCCGCGCCACGACCCGGAGGATTTGCTGGGTATCGCTCCGATCGATCTGAAGATTCCATTCGACATGCGCGAACTTCTCGCCCGTACCGTCGACGGCTCCGACTTCGACGAGTTCAAGCCGCTCTACGGCGACGCGCTGATTACCGGCTGGGCGCAGATTCACGGCTATCCCGTCGGCATCCTGGCCAATCAACGCGGAGTGCTGTTCTCACCCGAGGCTCAGAAGGCAGCACAGTTCATCCAGCTTGCCAACCAGGTCGACACGCCTCTGATATTTATGCACAACACGACCGGATACATGGTCGGCCGCGAGTACGAGCGCGGCGGCATCATCAAGGACGGCGCGAAGATGGTCAACGCTGTCTCCAACTCGCGCGTTCCGCATATATCGCTGCTAACCGGCGCCTCCTACGGCGCTGGCAACTACGGCATGTCCGGCCGGGCCTACCAGCCTCGCTTTCTCTTTTCCTGGCCTAACGCCAAGACGGCGGTGATGGGGCCGCAGCAGCTTGCCGGGGTACTGTCGATCGTCGCGCGCACGGCGGCGCAGGAACGCGGACGGACCGTCGACGAGGACGCCGACGCGGCGATGCGCGCCGCCGTCGAGGAACAGATCGAGAGCGAATCGACGGCGCTGGCAAACTCCGGACGACTCTACGACGACGGGATCATCGACCCGCGCGACACCCGGACGGTGCTCGGTTTGGCGCTATCGGTCGTCAACAACGCCGAGGTACGAGGCGCCGACGGCTTCGGCGTCTTCCGAATGTGATGCGCTCGATTCTGATCGCAAATCGTGGCGAGATCGCCCTGCGCATAATGCGCACCGCGCGCAAGATGGGCATCTCCACGGTCGCCGTGTTCTCTGACGCCGACGCGGACGCACCGTTCGTGGCCGCCGCCGACACAGCGGTCGCGCTCGGTGGCAACACCGCCGCCGAGTCCTACCTGCGCGGCGACGCGATCATTGAGGCCGCGCGTCGCAGCGGCGCCGATGCCGTGCATCCGGGATATGGGTTTCTCGCTGAGAACGCCGAGTTCGCGGCGTCGGTCGAAGCCGCCGGCCTTCTCTGGGTCGGTCCCTCGCCCACGGCGATCGCCGCGATGGGTTCGAAGATTGAGGCCAAGCGGCTCATGCAGGAAGCGGGCGTGCCGGTACTCCCTGGCCAAACCATCACCGGAGCCGATGGCGAGAGTTTGACTGAGCTGGCCGCGCAAGTCGGCTACCCGCTGCTGGTGAAGGCCTCGGCCGGCGGCGGCGGAAAAGGCATGCGTATCGCCCGATCGGACGCGGAGATCGGGAACGCCGTTGCCGCCGCGCGACGCGAGGCGATGGCGGCGTTCGGCGACGAGACCGCGTTTCTGGAACGCTTCGTAGAGGCCGGCCGGCACGTCGAGATTCAGATCTTCGGCGACTCCCACGGCAATGTCGTGTCGCTGTTTGAGCGCGAGTGCTCGATTCAGCGCCGCCACCAGAAAATTCTCGAAGAGTCGCCGTCGACGGCGGTCGACGAGAAGCTGCGTAAGCGCATGGGTGACGCCGCGGTTGCCGCCGGCAAGGCGCTCGGCTACTGCGGCGCGGGCACCGTAGAGTTCATCCTCGCACCGGACGGGGAGTTCTTCTTTCTCGAGGTCAACACACGCCTGCAGGTTGAGCATCCCGTGACCGAGGCCGTGACCGGCCTCGATCTGGTGCGTTTGCAGCTGCTGGTGGCTACCGGCGGGCAGCTTCCGGCCGAGGCGCTCGACCCGCAGCGGTTCGGTCACGCAATCGAGGTGCGTCTCTACGCCGAGGATCCCCTCAACGATTTCCTACCGCAGACTGGAACGCTCGCGCGCGTCGAGTTTCCCAGCGACGTCCGCGCTGAAAGCGGTGTACGCGACGGATCGGAGGTATCGGTGTACTACGACCCGATGCTTGCCAAGCTGATCGCACACGCGCCGTCGCGCGAGGAAGCGGCGCGTTGCCTGGCAACCGCATTGCGACGCTCGACCGTACACGGGGTCACGAACAACCGTGACTTCCTCGTACGCCTGCTTGAACATCCCGAGTTTCTCGCGGGTGACGCCGACACGTCATTCCTCGATCGCCACGATCCATCCGCCCTCGGTGCTCCCTTGATTGACGAGCCGGGGGCACGTCTGTTCGCGGCGGCCGCGGCACTCGCAGAGCGGCCTGCGCCGCCGGACGGCAAGCGTGCGCTAGCCGGGCTTCCCCGCGGCTGGCGCAACGTGCCCTCGCAAGACCAGGTGATCGCCTTCTCAGGACCCTACGGACAGGTCGAGGTTGCGTATCGCTTTGATCGAGGCCGCCTCGGCCACCTGCGCGTCGACGACGTCGAGATCGAGGGCGCGTCGTTGCACACCAGCAGTCCACACGCGGTCGTGCTCGAAGCCGGCGGTGTGCTTACCCGTTTCCAGATTCACCGCGACGGACAGCGCGTTTGGATCAACACAGCGAAAGGCCAGCTCGATCTCGTCGAACTCGATCGCTTTCCCGCGGGCGACGACGCTCCGACCAGCGGATCGCTCGAATCGCCGATGCCCGGCATCGTCGCCCGCGTCTGCGCAGAGGCCGGAGCCGCAGTCGAACGGGGCGCGGTGATTGTCGTGATCGAGGCCATGAAGATGGAACACGAGATCGTCGCGCCGCTCGCGGGCACCATCAGCGAGCTTCGCGTCGCCGCCGGCGACCAGGTCGAGACCGGCGCCGTCCTGGCTGTGGTGGATGGAGACGAGACCGAGTAAGAGAACGGCGCCACGCGGCAGGACTGTACAACCGTTAGCGTCGTCAGCTGATGTTCTCGCCAGGGGCGATCACGTCTGGCCAACGCCACCCTGTTGAAGAGGCAGCTGAGCACAATCCGATCTCAGTGACGGTTTGAAGATCAACGACATGCGGCGTATCAAGATAATGTTGCGACACTCACCGTTGGGACCGTAAATTCTCCGAACTTCGCGTGATCAACGAGAGTCTCGGCGCACGCGATGTTCATCGGCGATGCGCAGAAACTGCATCGAAAGGGCTTGTTTGCAATGGCGGTAAATCGAAGCGCGAAGGCCGTCCCGGCGGAATTTCCGCCCCCTGTGAATTCTCGACAGGAGTTCATTAAGGCTTCCCTGGATAGTGAAGAGGACCGGATCGACATCGGAGTCGCAATTGTCGGAGGCGGAACGGCCGGCCTTGCGTGCGCCAATCGGTTGCTGCAATTATTGAGCGCTGATCCCGAACTGATGGCGAGCTTGGGTGAAGTCCCGGTTGCTGTCATCGAAAAGGCGAAGACGTGCGGAGGGCACAATCTCTCCGGCGCGGTGATGCGCCCTTCGGCATTGCAGGGCCTCTTTCCCGAACTCACTCGTGAGCAGTGGCGTCAGGAAGGATTCGCGTTTGGCGAGGTCACCAAAGAGGCGATCTATTTGCTGCCGAACGGGAAAACGAAGGTTCGTATTCCGACTCCCCCGCCCCAGCACAACAAGGGCAATGAGGTCATTTCAGTTGCGGCCTTGTGTCGGTTCATGCAGAAGCAGGCTGAGGAAGCCGGTGCCTATTTATTGACCGAGACCTCCGCCACGCAGTTGATCGTTAAGGATGGCGTTGTTGAAGGTGTTCGATCTGGCGATAAAGGTCGCGGCAAGGACGGTGAGCCTCTTGGCAATTTTGAACCGGGAACTGATATCGCGGCACGAGCGACCGTGTTGGCCGAGGGTTGCTGGGGCCACCTCACTGACGCAGCGGTCGCTGAGTTCAACCTGGACGAAGGTCGCGAACCGAAGGTTTGGGAACTTGGCGTCAAAGAGGTATGGAAAGTTCCGAAGCCGCTGGGCCGCGTGATCCACACGTTGGCAGGCTGGCCGCTAAAGATCTCGTCGAGGTATCACCAAATCGGCGGTTCGTGGATCTACCCAATGAAGGACGAGAAGACCGGTGATGACCTGGTCTCGATTGGCTTCGTTTTGGACCTCGACTACGCGGATGCGACAACTTCCTGTCACGACCTTTTGCAGCTGTTCAAGACTCATCCGATGGTGACGAAAATTCTTGAAGGCGGCGAGCGAGTGTCATGGGGCGCAAAGGCCATTCCTGCTGGCGGGTACTGGGCCATGCCGAAGCTCTCGATGCCGGGAGCCGTCATCGTTGGTGACGGTGGTGGGATGGTCAATCTTGCGGCGCTCAAGGGCGTCCACTATGCAATCACGTCCGGAGTGCTCGCCGCGGAATCCATCTACCGATCGCTTAAGTCCGGTGAACGCAACTTCGAGAGCTATGAAGAAGCGGTTGAGAAATCCATCATCGGCAAGGATCTCTATGAGCAACGGAATTCGCGTCAGCCTTTTCAGAAGGGGCTGCTTCGGGGCGGGCCGCTGGTGAACCTAATGATTGCGACTAAGGGGAGATTCCCTGGCGGACGTTGGCGCATACATCCTGCCAACGAGCAACCAATATTTATCGGAGATTCCAGTAAGCGATATCCCAAGCCAGACGGTAAGTACATCTTCGACAAACTCTCAAGCGTCTTCATTACCGGCAACGCGACTCGCGACGACGCGCCGAACCACATCAGGGTTCAGCAGAGGGTGCCGCGCGAGATCGCCGAGATGTGGGAGTCGATGTGCCCTGCGGGCGTCTACGAGCTGCCGCCGGATGCGCCCGAGAGCGGCGACGTTGACGTGATCGTGAATCATTCGAACTGTATCCAGTGTGGGGCGATCACTGCAAAGGGCGGTCGCCTAACAACGCCCGAAGGTGGCGACGGGCCGTTATATCGGAACACATAGACGCTTAACCTGGCGATGTGGGTGTGAGCCACAGCGGGGCGGTTGGCCGCCACCGCCGGACGCGTCAAGTGGCTACCGGAACGCAGGGCCGTTCGCGGTGAAGTGTCTCATCCACTGAATTTCGAGATCGAACCGCTTGCGCCTGCGGGTTAGGCGGAATTAATTACCGGATGAGTTCTAGATCCCATAGAGCGACCGTGACAATCTTCTTTGAGACTGCGGTCTTAGAAGCTGTCTCAAAACCCGCGTAGCCTGTAGTCGTGGCGAGAACGTGGTTGCAGATCAAAGTTGATTTGACGGCTGGGCATGCGGTTTCGCGAAAACCGTCGCCGGGCCGCATCTTCATCGTCGGGCCGGGTCACACATTTGAGCAGTTCGCCGATTCAATCAATCTGGCGTTCGCGCGCTGGGATTTGGCCCACCTGCACGCATTCGAACTCGCCGATGGCCGCAGAATCGGGATTCCAGATGACTTCTTCGAGCCCGAGCTGACTTTTCTAGATCATGCAAAGCACAAGGTCACGCGTGAAGTAAAGCCGGGCGACCAGTTCGAGTTCGTCTTCGATTTTGGTGACAACTGGCGACATCAGTGCATCGTGCTCGACGAGAAGGCGGACCCCGTCAAGGAGTACGGGTTTGCCCCCGATGCGCCGGTGCCGACCTGGGGCTGGGGATCGATCCCCGATCAGTATGGCCGCGAGTCTTTCGACGATCTCGGCATGTGAACTCAGTCCGCCGGCGCGCGCTGGCACACCACTGAGCACCCGAGCAGCATGAACGCCATATGGATCCGCTCGTCGCGTTCATAGCCATCCCGACTTTGACGGAGACTTTCTCACCTGGGATTTACCCTCCCAGAACACAAGGAGAGTCAGTCAATGTCGAGACCAAGCAAGTACCCGCCCGAGCTGCGCGAATGGGCAGTCCGGACCGTCTTCGAGAGCGGATCCGGCTGATCACTTCCAGCGGTTTGAACTTCGCAAATAGGTTTTGCGAAGAACCCCTGTAAATCCGTAGGAGTGGGCTTAGACGGCGCATGTTCAAACCAAGCTATTGCCGAACGCCTCGCCTGCGCCAATTCTACTCGCGCAAGGATTCTCGAACAAGTGGGCGATTTAGACGACCTGCCGCCTCGATGCGCCGGAATCGGTGCTCTTTACACCGGGAGCCGTTCTTTATTCAGGCGGTCTGGTTGGACTCA
This sequence comes from Solirubrobacterales bacterium, assembly GCA_049274915.1. Lineage (GTDB taxonomy): Bacteria > Actinomycetota > Thermoleophilia > Solirubrobacterales > JACPNS01 > JACPNS01. Next base: position 2,545 of record JBASTN010000027.1, on the reverse strand, counting down.
GACCTCACACACTTTGTCGGACAGACCCCCGAACAGCGCGTCGATACTGGGGCTTAGCTACCTATCTCCCGCTGTTCAAACCGTCTGATCATACGTCTCAGGATTCGCCGCGCAAGCGGGGAACGAGATCTGCTCACAGCGGACCACATGTCGGGCAACGATGAGCGGTCTTCCATTCGGATTAGAGAATCAACGGCCGACGTCCGCACGGTGAAGCTCTTGTCTTCGAGCATCCGGCGCACCTCATCGGGTCTCTGGCGAAGCCTCCCGAGCCCTTCCGTCGCCTCGGACCGAATCATCCAGTCAGCGTCGGCGAGTAGGTTCACTAGGCGGGAAACCGCAGCCGTACCGTCCTGAGGAACGGACGTTCCACCAACGACCACCCGTCTCAATATGGAACTCGCCGCCTGGACGGCATCCCGTCGCTCGGGAAGGGGCGACGAGGAACACGCGAAGTCCAAGAGGGTCGGCACGCAATCAAGTCCACCACTCATGCCCAACCCGACGATAGTTTGAACTCTGACAATAGAGTCGCCATCATGCACAAGATGTGCCACCGGTTCAATCGCCGCAGCGTCTCGAAAAGCTATTAGTTCCCTGACTGCGCGCGACCTCAGCTTTGAGGGCTGGCTCTCGTCCACCGCTATCTGCACCAACTCGGCTCGGTCATTAGCGCGAACAGCTTTCCGAACTTGATTGAGATGCTTGCTCATCCGCTCTTCCGCAAATTGTCTCCGTCCACTTAGGCTACTCGTAGCCTTTGTACTTCTTGTAGATCTGCCACGCTGGTTTCGCATAGCGACGGACCGGCCGACCTACGGGGCCTGCGTATACTTTTGCTGCCCTGCGCGCGTAGTACCGGGTGGCTACGTGAACGGCGAATCGAGTAATCGCAACGGCGCAGGGAATACACCACCGTCCGTCGAGATCAGCTCGGTTGATCGGATCTTGGCCAACGTACTCGTACGGACCATGCGACCCACCGAGCAGCGGATCGACTTGTGCAAATCGTCCAGTTCGGGGAGTGTAAAGCCGCACCCCCATCGCAATCGTCCCCCCGGAAGTCAGCGCCTCGCGCTGTTTGCTGCCGTGAAACCCGTACCGCGACCCGCTCGGCAGGTTCGTCGCCGGGACACCGAACTCGTCGATCCGCGTGACGTTCGAGAGGTTTCCGGTCAGGTCGCTCTCGGCGATGATGTCGCCACGCAGGTTGGCGATCAGGATCGCCGGCGTCCCGGTGTTCGCGGTACGCGCCTCGATATCGCCCGAGGCGCCTTCGGCGTAACGAGTCCAGTTGGCGCCGGTGGCGATCCAGGCCGGCGAGTCACTGTCGTCGGTGTAGGCGTAGGACTCGGTCGAGGATGTCGCGCCGCTTATGACCTTCGTGCTGATGCGATGCAGCGGATCGAGGTTAATTCCGTCAAAGTCGGGATGGCTCAGAGATCAACTTGGCTTGGCAGACGCGATCTGCTCAAGTGCCTCAACGGCGCATGCTCGGACTCGCCGCTTTCGATCGCAGCTCAACTCTGTGAGTTTTTCGACCGCCTCGTCAACTTGGGCGCGGCCCAGAGCTAGAGCACACGACGACCGAACATCCGCGTCAGGGTCAGAGAGTCCACTGATTTGGCCGTTTCTCACCGATTCCAAACCTTCGTCCGATATTCCGCAGTCATGAGACGACGCAGGGTCGTACACAGTCCAACACTCGTAGACGACATCACCAAGCACCTCAGCGGCGCGGATCCGAACACCTGGGGAGGGGTCCTCAGCGAGCAGCCGCAACAGATCATCGGTCATCTCAGTGGCCCGGCGGATCGAAAGCCAATTTATAGCGCGATAGCGATGTCGAGCCTTCTTGCTCGTTACTGCGTAGCCCAGTCGCTTGATATCGAGTTCGGTAACCATACTGACGGATTCTACTTTGGCGGAGGAACAATGGACCCTCTGCCCGTTAAGGCCACCAACCTTTCGTCTGAGATTGCCCCGACCTCCGTGGAACTTCACTCCACCGGTCCTCGTCTGAATCTCAAACGTTAACGAGTGCCTGAACCTCCTCGCGCTGGGCCGACTCAGCGCCCTCGAGCTCGCGTTCAACCGCGATGGCGAGCTTCGCCAGATCCTTGTAGCCAAACACCCGCCTGAACTTCTTCTCGGCCTCGAGCATGCCGACTGCCGTCCAGCGCAGTCCCATGTCGCCCGACTGAGCCATCCCACGTCGTAAGTCGTCCTGGACCGATCTAGCTCCAGCGGAGCACCCAAAAAAGAATCCACAGGGCTAGACCGATTGCCATGCATAGTTGAGACAGCCTGACTGAAAGAAAGTGGCCTTTTGACAACATCCCGATGCTGCCGACACCGAACAACACAGTGAATCCAATGAGCAGATACAACACGGCTACCCCGACTTGTTATTTGAAAGGGTCTGCCCCGAGTTCAGTTGACACTCGAGGTTTAGTGTTTGTTCAGCCCACATAAGCGGGCTGATTGATTGTTTCAAACTCAACTGGTGTGAGCCGACCGAGCCCCCTCTGGCCGCGCCTGCGGT
>JBASTN010000026.1:0-2629 GCA_049274915.1 Solirubrobacterales bacterium | reverse complement strand
GTATTTCTGCGTCCAAGGTTCGTCCCTGCCGGTTGCGAGGGACGAACCTTGGACGCAGAAATACTCCACACGCAGTAGTCCTGGCCAGATTGTTACGGCAAACGTGTCAATTCGGATTCGCGTCGTTCTTCGATCAGAGCTAGGACCTCGGCGTCGAGCGCTGCTGCGGTTCTCATTTGTTCCGCTAGCTGTTGGCGACGGCGCCGCACATCTTCCAGGCGCGTGAGATAAGACTCCCGTCCAATCTCGGAGAGGAGTGCTTCCGATGCGACCCATTCTGGGCCTACACCCCGAACCAAATGACCGTGGCTGCTGAATGCGCAGAGGGGGTCGTTGCGGTAATTGAGATGGACGTAGACGGCCGCACTGCAGAGCTGGCCCTCTCCGACGATGCGCCGAGACCGGAAACTGCCTGCGCAAAGCGCTGTGCGTCGCGAATACCGCGCATTGAAGTGAGCGCCGTACGCGGTCATCGCGCTCCGCATCAAGCGGGAGATCCCGTCGCCGTCGCCCCGTTCTTGAACCAGGAGATGGAAATGATTGGAGAGCAGGCAATACGCACCGAGGGCGACCGAATCCCGTAGATACCGGTACGGTCGACCGCGGCTGTCGAAATCAGGTTCCGAGCCTAGGTGTCGAGCGAAGCAATCGAGAAACACCCGCCGGTCCGCATCGTCGAGAAAGATCGGCTGCTTCTCCATGCCCCGGTTCCACACGTGAAACCAGCCCTCACCCGCGAATTTGCTCGTTCGAAAAACGCGGGGCATTCATACATTCAAAACGAGATCACGTCACACGTGACCCCGCAATCGCACCAACTCACCACAGCACTTATGACAACTCGGTGAATCCTCTGGCCACCAGCCCCGCGCCGAACGTTGGCGACTTCCTGCGACCTCAACGAATGACAACAGCAAAAATCACAACTGCCACGACGATCAGAAGCAAGCCTGAACTGCTCAGGCGCCAGCTGGCGCCGGCAGCTCCGACGGAATCATCAAACCGCCCGACGCTCCATCTGAACACCGAGGCGCTGGCTAACAGCAACAAGAACACGCCGGCAACTCCCGCGCCGAAGTTATTCGAGATTCGCTCCAGCGATAGGAAAGTTTCCATCAGCGACCATGCCTTGAGCGAGACCACCAAGACTCCTAAAACCAGAAGAACCAATCCCGGGGTAATGCCGCCTTGGCTGTGGTGGCTTGGCCGCACGAAATCAGCGCACTCCAATTCGTACTCGTGCTCGATCGGCACTGGGCGCTCGATTTCCTGCGGGGCATCACGCGTGAACTCCTGCGACCAATCGATGCCATCCCAGTACCGCTCGCCGGTTCCGGTGATCGGATCGGGATACCAGCCAGCTGGTGCTGCTGCGGCCGGCCGAGACGCCCGAACTTGGCCTTGCACCTGCCCGTACTGCTGTGTCTGATGAGTCAACGTCCGCCCCTGTCGGTCCCGCAATTACCTTAGTTGTCGGCGACAATGGGTAATGCTTTAGAGGTGGATCGAGACCGGCGACGGGGCTGCGGGTTGGGTCGCGCCTGCAATCCCGAAGTCGGCTCCGCTTTCGCGGCTGAATACTCGGTCACTATGCCTAGCATCCCGCCACCAGGCCTTTTTCCGTCGGTGAGACGGCGATGATCGGCATCATCGATGGCTCGCTGCCCGGTAATGATTCACATGCGACCCAGGTGAGCCGTACCCGCTGGGTGCGCCACGCCGGCCTCGGGCCCAAGGTGAATCACTCTTGCGAGCCAAACTGCGGCGTGCGCTTGAACGCAACCGGCGCGTGCGACTTCATCGTGCGTGAAGCGATCGCCGCAGGCGACGAGCTGACTTTCGACTACGCGATGCGCAACTACTCGATCGAACATTTTCCCCCTGTGACTGCCTTTGTGGCGTAGACGCGTGTCGTGGCTCAGTGACAGGCTGGAAGGATCTCACCCCCGCGCAGAAAGCGAACTACGAGGGTGAAGTCCTCCCGTACCTACTTGAGCTCGATCAAGAAGACGCGTCGAGCGTTTCGATCATGCTGACGGCGGCAACGCGTTGATGCACGTTAGGTGGCCGGTGGAAATCACCATGCAGGCCGCCCATGCGCCTGCGGCACACCGGCATTTCCGTAAGCCTTAAAGTTGGTCGTTGAATCGCCGTAGGCGAAGGCGACTTCGGGTGCGCCGTTCTCGACCTGTTTCAGCATGTTCGTCTTGTAAGTGACCGCCGCGTAGCGCGTCGCTTGGTATGCCTCTTGTACTGCCTGCGCCGCGCGCGCCGACGCCATCGAAGGTACGAGGGCGAACGCCAATGCCAACCTACGCCCGCCATGCGGTCAGATTGTCCGAATCACCCCAAAATCGACGACCCACATCCGTGCTACCCACCGCCGTCTCGATGGCGCTCATAGACCCCGCAATCCCGCATTCCAATGGGCCTTTGATCCTCACACCGGCGCACGTCCAAATCCCCGAAACAATGTTTCGCCATTGGTACAAAGAGCCGAAACGACCCCGGCCTTACGTTGATCAGGCATTCACGAAACCATTCCCACTCGTCCGCTTCTCGGACCGGGTGCTAGATATGACCGAAAGGGGCGTGCGTAAGCATGAAACGAACAACATTCATATGCGGC
>JBASTN010000025.1:0-2324 GCA_049274915.1 Solirubrobacterales bacterium | reverse complement strand
AGATCATCAGCGCGGGGTCGTCCGGCGCCAGATCGGCCGGGGGGAGAGGGGAGAGCGCCGCCAACTGCTCGTCGGGGATGTAGATCGTCTCGCCGGTCCAGCCACTGGCCTCGAGCTCCACGCGGTTGCGTTCGTCGGCGACGACCAGGCGCGGGGCAGCACGATCGACACGCAACTTCAGATCCTTCGCCCGCAGCATCTCGTTGCAGGGCAGAACCACCGCGCCCATCCGCCAGCAACCGAGCATCGTGAACACCCACTCCGGCCGGTTCCCGATCAGTGAGAGCACGACGTCGCCACGGCCGACTCCGCGATCCGCGAACGCGCGTGAGTACGAGGCGGCAAGCGCGACGACGTCGGCGAAGCTGAACGTGCGGCGTTCGCCGTCGCGCGCTAGCTCGATTAGCGCGTCACCGGGCGGATCGGCGGCAAGTCTTTCAACGATCTCTGGGAAGCTGGTGAACTCGGTCATGGGCTCGTTGGGCAGGTTGCGAGGGTCGCCCGACAGTGCGCATCAGCATATGTCGTCGCCAAATCCGGACTTATACTGCTGGCCATCGTGCGAGAAGACGATTATCCCGCCGCGACGCGCCGCGACTGGCTGATCGTTTCGGCGATCTTCTGCCTTGGTGCCGCCGTGCTGGGGTATTTCGCGTCGCGAATGGGCCAGTTCGGTTTTATGACGGACGAACTGCTCTACCAGCGCATGAGCCTGTCGTTCTCGGAGACGCTGCTGCCGATCCCGCGGGTGCACGGCGAGTTCGTCGAGTACTACGGGATCCTCTACCCGCTGTTGATCGCGCCCCTGCAGTGGTTCGACATCAAGACGACGTTCGAGCTGACGCACATCGTCAACGGCGTAATCATGGCGTCGGCCGCCTTCCCAACGTTTTTGCTTGCCCGGGCAGCACGGCTTTCAAAGCTGGCCACGATCTTCGCGACTGTGATCTCGACGTTCATTCCCTGGACTGTCTTCACGGTCTTCATGCTTACGGAAGTCGCTGCGTACCCGGCATTTCTATGGGGGACGCTGGCGATCTGGCACTGCATCAGCAACCGCGGCCCGCGAGCGGACCTGATTGCGATCGCGGGAATCATTTTGGCTTTCAGTGCGCGGACGCAGTTCGCGTTTCTCGCGCTGGTTTTGCCGGTCTCGATTCTGCTGCACGAGGCTGCGTGGGCGGTCAGGTCGGCCGATGGCGACCGCGGCTACTGGCGGCGGATTGCCGCGTCGGTCGCTCAGGCTGTCCGAGATCATCGACTGCTGGCATACATCGCCGGCGTGGGAGCGTTCGCGCTGATCGTGCTGCAACTCACCGGCGGGGCGACACGCATATTCGGAGCCTACGGTGCCGCATTCGACGACGGCCTATGGCCCGACGGTACGGGTCAGGCGACACGCGAGATGCTCGGCTACATCGCCGTTTCAATTGGCGTGTTGCCGCTAGTCGGCTGGATCGCCTGGGTGGCTGCCTCCGCCTGGAAGCCAGATGACAAACGCGTTCACGCTTTGGCGACGCTGAGCTTCGTGTCGGTGGCCGCAATCATGCTTGTTACCGGTGCATTCAACATGCGTGCGACCGGATTGATCGAGGATCGCTACGCGTTCTACGTCACACCACTGATGGTGATCGGCACGCTGGCCTTTTTCGAACGCCCGCGTTGGCGAGCGCCTGCTCTTGCGATTGCCGCCGTAGTTTCGACGTGGGCGTTGCTCTCATTCACGACGACGCACGGACGGACTTTCACTTGGATCGGGAACATCAACGCGAAGTACGTGGAGTGGGCTGCCGAACTTGACTCAATGATCGGTCGACCGGGCGTCTCTTCGGGTGTCCTGATTGCGACGGCCACTCTGGCTGCGACGCTTGTGCTCTGGCTGCTACTCCGGACCGGCCGTCAGCGAACAGCATTTCTGGCGGTTGCTTGTCTCGCGACGATCGCCTGCGTCGGCCAGACCGTCCGCGGACTTCACGATGCCACCAGCCCGATGATTGAGCTAGATCGCGGACAGGAATGGGTTGACAGCCGGGTGGGCGAGAATGCAGTTGTCGCCGTAGTGCCGACGCCGATCGGTGACCGCATCAACAGCCTCGGCACCTGGTGGGACACCGAGTTCTGGAACCGTCGGGTTCGACGTCAATGGCTCGCGCAGCCGAGCCTGTCAACGACGCCATTCCGGTCTGACGCCCTGACCTTCGATCCGGACACGGGGATCATTCCGCTTGGCGACCCCGTTACACACGTGGTCACCGCGATTTCCACGGCCCGGCTCCAAGTTGCCGGAAAAAGAGTGGCGGTTCAGCGATCGCTGCAGCTGATCG
>JBASTN010000024.1:0-12554 GCA_049274915.1 Solirubrobacterales bacterium | reverse complement strand
TACCGCCACGGGGATTCGAACCCCGGTTTCCGCCGTGAGAGGGCGGCGTCCTAGTCCCCTAGACGATGGCGGCAGGGTCGGTCGAGCGTAGCAATCGTCATGGGGATGAAATGGCGTGCAGTCAGGCTATGGCGCCCATTCCATCAGCTCAAGCAGATTGCCGGCCGGGTCACGCACGTACCCGCGTGGCGAGCCCCAATGCTGCGCACGCGCCTCCACCGAAATGCCGCTGCGACCGAGTGCGGCGACGGCCTCCTCGTAGTCGGTCACAACCAGGGCGACGTGATCTGCAACTTCGCTCGGGGTCACATCGGTGACCTGTTCGCCGTCGGCCTCGTTGAACATTAAATGGATCTGTGCGCCATCTCGATCGAGCCAGTACGAGCGGTCCGCCAGGCTCTCCGGGGGTGGGATCGGCGTGAAACCGAGTAGTTCATAGAACCCGAGGCACTCCTGGGCGACATTGCGTGCGATTTTGAAGCTGACGTGATGAATCACTTGGTCCAAAACGTACCGCAATTGCTGTAGCTATGACCTGATCAAATGCCCGCTTCGCAGCGGCCCCCTACGATCTGCCGCCGATGCTCGTCCTACTCCCGCCGTCTGAAGGCAAATCCGATCCGCCAGCGGACGCCGACCCCGTCGATCTCGAATCGCTGGTGCACCCGCAGCTCACGGCCAAACGCGAGCGGTTGATGACGGCGCTGTCGCGAACGGCCAATCAGACCGAGGGCAGAGCGCTGAAAGCACTCGGTCTCACGAAGGGCCTCGCCCACGAGCTCGAACGCAACAAAGATCTCGCGGGAGCGCCAGCCGCGCCAGCCGCCGAGGTCTACTCGGGCGTCTTGTATCAGTACCTCGACCTTGCCTCGCTCTCGGCCGCAGCGCACAAACGCGCCGCCGAACGCACGTTGATCGCCAGTGCGCTCTGGGGAATCGTGCGGCTTGAGGACCGCATCCCGGCCTATCGAATGAATATGTCCGCCAAGCTCGCGCGCATCGGCCCGCTTGCCGCTTACTGGCGACCCGCACTCGCGAAGGCTTTGCCTCCCAGTGAGCTACTCGTCGACATGCGTTCTGGTGGCTACGCCGCTGCGTGGCGACCGGCCGAAGGCACAACGGTCAACGTCCGCGCGTTCCTCGAAACCCACGGCAAGCGCCAGGTCATTACACACATGGCCAAAGCAACCCGCGGCGAAGTCGCGCGCGTGCTGATCAAATCGTCAACGGCTGCTTCCAGCCCAGAGGAACTAGCCGACCAGGCCGAGTCGGCGGGTATGCGCGTCGAGTTGATCGCGCCGAAGAAACCGGCCGATCCCTGGTCACTAGACATCATTCGCGACACGCTTCACTCCGCGTAGACAGCCGCGGCGCGTCGGCGCGAGAAAAGGCAGGCGCTACTCGCGCGGCTTGTACCGGCTGTGGAGCATCAGATCGTTGCCGTCTGGATCGTTGAAGAAGGCCATCTTGCAGACGCCGGTATCGAATGTGTCGCCCGAAAACTCAACGCCTTTGCCTTCCAACTCAGATCGCGCGGCATCGATGTCGTCGACGTGCAGAGCTAAATGCGCGTTCTTCTGAGGCGCGAACTTGCCGCCCATCTTGTCGGGCTCCCAGATGCCGAAGCAAGTGTCGCCCGCCCAGAACTCGAAGTGGGCCTTGTCGTCGGGCCGCAGCCCGAGTGTCTCTATGTAGAAGGTGCGAGCGCGCTCAGGGTCTTGCGAGGGCACTGCAACGAAGTCAAGTTTCTCGATCATTTTTCGCACGCTACCAAGGGCCGTGGTTGGTGTGTCGCACACGCGGGATACGGCGGCGCAGCCAGGCGCCGTCGAGACGAATCGCGTCTACCCTGCTAGGAGCGGCGTGACCGACGTCGCGCGTGGCGAGGCGGCAAAAGCGTTTTTACCCGAGCTCTTAACCGTCATCAATGCCCTGTCAGCGTCGTCGATCATCAAGTCAAGCGAGTCTCCCGGTCCGACGCTCAGCGTGTATCCAACGCTTGCCGTCACGCCACACTTGCGCCAACGCTCAAGCGAGTTCACGACGTTGGCGGCCGCGACCGCGCGGGCGGATATGTCGACGATGTCGTCGGGATCATCCGCCGCGACGAGAATCGCGAACTCGTCGCCACCGATTCGCGCGACACGATCTTCGCTGCGAACGGCTCCCACCAGAGCCGACGAGAACGCCTTTAAGAAAGCGTCTCCACCGTGATGTCCGAAGTCGGTGTTGACCTGCTTGAAATTGTCGAGATCCACGACGCAGAGCCCGATCGCCGATTGCGACGCGATCGCTGCGTCGAACACTTCGGCCAAGGCGCGGCGATTTCCGAGCCCCGTCAGCCGATCGGTCAGCGACTGTTCGAGCGACGCGGCCTCCGCAAACTCGAGCTGGCGCTTGCTGTAAATGATCGAGAATGCCGCAATAACGGCGGCCGTTGCCATGACCAAGAAGTTGATGACGTAAACCTGCAGCGGATCGCCGGAGAGATACAGGAACGGTGACGCAAACACGAACACCGCAAAGCCGATTCGTGTCAACGCCGCACGGATATCAAAGAACGACGCCGCGAACGCGACCACAAAGAAGAGCACCGGCAGAAACGCGCTTTGACCCTGGCCAGTGAAGTAAATGACGAAGCCGATGCCCGCTGTTGAAACGACATTGGCAATGGCATAAAACGTCGAGCTCAGGTATCGCCAGAAGACGAATGTGAACGCACCCAGAACCGCACTGGCGCCGCCGATCGCAGCCACCGGAGCGATGTTCTCACGATGGAGGTCAGACAGAGCCATCACTATCGCCGCCAACAACGCGCCGCCGAGCCAGGCCCCGGAGGCCGCGATCGACGTTAAAGACCGATCACCGACAATCTCGCGCCAAACAGCTGTGAAACTCGAATCAGACACGGCTGTTGGTGCTGCTTCGAAACCGAGCGAAGCGAATTCGTGACGAGTAGGCCCGGCATGCCTCGACTCAGATGCGTGCTCTCTTGAGTCAGTTTCTGTACGCATGAGATCGGCCTTGGCGACGAACAGCGCGTCGTCAGCGATAAGCATGAGCTCGTCGATGGTCTCTCCGTCGGCGGGCGATGAGGCACATCCCGCGGTTATCGAAAGCTTTGCGTTGTCCACCTCGGGCACTGAAACGGCACCAATAGCCGAGACGCATCGAGTCGCGATGGCCTGAGCGTCTTCGGTGGTGCCGTTGGGCAGGCAGACTGCAAACTCGTCGCCACCGATACGACCTGCGACGGCGTCGCCCGCGGCTTCAGCGAGGATCGCCGCGACGCTGCGAATCACCGCGTCCCCACCGGCGTGGCCGTGCGCGCTGTTGAAGTCCTTGAAGTTGTCCACGTCGAATACCACGACCGCGGCGTCGCATGGCTCGCTACTCGGCACACCGACCGCGGCAGCAACGGTTGTTTCGAATCCGAAACGATTGAGGATCCCGGAAAGCGGATCGGTCATCGCATCGTGACGCGCGCGGCGCTCGGCCACTTCGAGTCGCCGCTTGTACGCAAAAAGAATCGCGGCCAAGACCGAGGCGCTGGTGGAGATAACCACCCAGCTCGAAAGCCAGTCCAGCCGTGTAGCCGCTGAGTCGTAAACGAGCGGAGCGGCCGCCCCTGCGCACGCCGCAGCGGTAACGGCGACCACGATCCGCCCTCGCAGGAAGAATGCCGAGTAGAGCACGGGGTAGAAAATGAATCCGAAATAGGGACTGGACGCCCCGCCGGTCAAGGCCACTCCGAGCGAAACAATCACGACGGCCAGGATCTCTTGAACCGGCTCGATGACGGAGTAGGCCCGTGCCGACGGAAGCCAAAGCATGCTGAGAGAAAACATTGTCACCGATGCGATCAAACACCCGACGGTGATCGCAATCCGCAACTCCACGTGGCCAGCAGCCGTCGCCGGCAAGAGCAGGCCGAGACCGAGAAGCGCCCCTCCTGAAGCCCACTCCGCACCCTTAATGAGCCCGCGAATCCGACGCTCGTCGCGCGGCTCCATATGAGTCTTTGCCTGGCTCATTCCAAGTGATTTCCCAAAGATTCACCGCTTCGCCATCAACGCCGATACTGCACACTGATTAGCCCGTATGACTTGAATCGGCGCAACGCGAAAATCACATGAGAACCGCGGTCGGATCTGGCCTTAATGAGGATGCTGCGTGGGCGGATCTCTTGGCTATTTGCCCACTAATGGGCCTACCCCGGTCAAATACTTAGTTCAGAACCGACTACAGCAGGTTGGGCTCGGCGCAACTCCCGTAAGCCTGTGAACCCGGCATATACCGAAATGCCAATCGAAATAGCCAGCACCAACCACGAGATCGCGTTCACATCCGGTGACTCGTAGTACGGGTCGCTCAGCGGGCCCCAGTCGGGAAAGACGTGGATGACCGTGAATGCGACCACTTGCCCAAATCCAACTAGTGCCGTGGCGGGCACGGCAATCGGCCAGCCAAGCCAACTCAGTGCGGTCGTTGCGAGCGCGACACTGATTCCGAGCGTTCCGACCACGCCGAATCCACTGGCGCCTTGGCCCTGGTTGAGGGCGTGGTCTAAACCGTGCGCAACATTGAGAGCGAGAAGCGCAAGATCTACGCGGAGCAGCATTGACTAGCTCTAATTCGCGGGAGACGATCCGGTACGTCAAGGGAACTTGCGCGCCGAATAAATCGTCGGCTTTCTGCAGCCGGTCTGCACGTCGTTTTCGAGTATCCGGAAGCTCTTTGCGTTGGCGATCGACTGCGTCACGTCGAGGTCGTCGGCGAGGAATCGGTCGTCGTTGGAGCTCGCGGGCAAGGTGACATCGAAGACCGTCGTGGTGAACGGGTCGGCCACGCCGCAGCTCCGGATGCTCGCGATCAACCGCACGGTGACGTCCGGCGTGATCCCGTGCAGCGAAACCGTCAAATCGACCTTCCGCTTGGTCCTTGCGGTCACGCCGGAGGCCGCTTCGATCACGCCCTGTCGCGTCTCGCCCTCAAGCCGCACCCGCACGAGCCGAATGTTGTTGTGCGCGGCCGACTGCTCCACGCGGATGGTCTCACCGCCGCTTGCCGTAGTAGCGCCCAACGTGACGACGAGCGCTGCCCCGGCCGCGAGCACCGCGATCGCCGGTCTAGAAAAGAAGCGCATTGAATCCTCCGAGAGTTGATGGGCCGTCGCCGAATCGAACGGTTCCCCGCGTTCATCATGCCGGAAATAACCGGCTTTCTCAGCTCGCTCTCAGGTTCGTCGTCATGATTAGAGGTGTGCGCGTGCTCGTAGTGGAAGACGATCTGCGAATGGCGGCGGCGATTAGCCGCGGCCTACGTTACGAGGGCATCGTCGTGGACGTCGCCAGCGACGGAGAAACGGCGCGGTTGACGGCTGGAGCGGTCGATTTCGACGCGATCGTTCTGGACGTGATGTTGCCGGGTCGCAACGGATTCGAGGTATGCCGCAGCCTGCGCGGCGATCACGTCTGGGCGCCGGTAATCATGCTGACCGCCCGCGACTCGGTCGAAGATCGTGTTCGCGGACTCGACGCCGGCGCCGATGACTACCTGACCAAGCCGTTCTCACTCGCCGAGCTACTCGCGCGTTTGCGGGCGTTGGTGCGCCGAGGTGCCGCGCCGCGTCCAGCAGTGCTGGAGGTCGGCGATCTGCGACTTGATCCAGCTGCGCACCACGTCTCGCGCAGGGAGCAGGCGATCGAGCTGTCGGCACGCGAGTTCGGCTTGCTTGAAACGTTCATGCGCCGCCCGGGCCAGGTGTTTAGTCAGTCGCAGCTGCTCGACGCGGCCTGGGATCTTGGCTACGAACAAAAGTCAAATGTCGTCGAGGTCTACGTCCGGTATCTGCGCGAGAAGATTGACCGGCCGTTCGGCGTGAAATCACTTGAGACGGTGCGCGGCGCGGGCTATCGCTTACGCAAGGACGGCGGAGTATGAACCGGGTGCCAATTCGGTTGCGACTGACGGCGGCCTTCGCGCTCGCGATGGTGATAGTCCTGGCCGGTGCCGCATCATTCGTCTACTTGCATCTGCGCGACGACCTGACCGACGCGATCGACGGCGATCTGCGCGCGCAAGTTGCCGCTGGCCCCCAACGGGCGACCGGTGACAGCGAAGAACACTTCTCGCAGCTCTTTCGGTTTGACGGAACACTTATCGCGAGGACCGGCATCGCGCGCGATGTGGTTCTACCTCCGGATCAAGCGCGACGGATCGCGGCCAGCGGAGCGATCCTTGAGCGCCGCGTCAAGGACTACGACGGGCCGATGCACATCGCGGCGGACATCACGGCTGAGCGAGGAGTGCGTCAGATATTTGTCGTCGGACGGTCGCTGGAGGACCGTAACGAAGCACTCGCGAGCCTGATCGCGTCGTTCGCCGTCGCGGGCGGAATCGCTGTTGCACTTGCTTCGATACTCGGCTATCTGCTGGCAGCGAGTGCCCTGCGCCCCGTTGAGCTGATGCGCCGCCGTGCCTCCGAGGTGTCGCTCGAACGCGGTCCCGAAGATCTTCCGCTGCCCGCCGCGAAGGACGAAGTACACCGCCTCGGCGAGACACTTAACGAGATGCTTGAGCGGCTGCGAACGGCGTTTGAGCGCGAGCGCCGCTTCGTCGGTGACGCCAGTCACGAACTACGTACCCCGATCGCAGTCGTCAAGACCGAGCTAGAGGCATCACTGCGCAGCGGCGACCTCGGCCCGAAAGCTCGGGAGTCGGTCGTAGCCGCGATCGAGGAGTGCGATCACTTGGCGCAACTGGCCGAAGATCTCCTGGTGATCGCGCGCGCGTCTGGCGGCAAGCTCCCAGTCCGCATCCAGACGACCGTGGCGGCGGATCTGCTGCGAGACGTGCGTGACCGCTTTATCGATCGCGCCGCGGCGCAGGGCCGTACGATTCGTTTCGACGCAACCACCGAACTCACTTTCGAGGCCGATCCATCTCATCTGCGACGCGCACTCGCAAACCTCGTCGACAACGCATTGCGCTACGGAGCTGGCGACGTAACGCTGAGCGCCGAACGTGTTGACGAAGGCATCGAACTCGTGGTCTCCGACCAGGGCGCAGGATTCTCACCTGACCTGGCGGCGCGCGCATTCGAGCGCTTTAGCCGCGGTGATGAGGCGCGCACCCGCGGAGGAACGGGGCTCGGACTGGCGATCGTGGCAGCGATAACGGAAGCCCAAGGCGGCACTGTGACAATCGCTCCTGGGACGACTGTTCCTGATGGCGGGCCAGCCGTTCGCATCTGGCTGCCTCAGGCGCCGCTCGGTCGGTGATCGCAGTCTCAGCGGCATCTAAGCGAGGCTACTTAGGTTGGTTGGGGTAAGAAACCCCGATGAAAGGATCAATATGACAAGCAGTTTCAAGGACAAGCTGAAAGGTATGGCACTGGCCGTCGCAGCCGTTGCCGTACTGGCGATCGGCGGCGCCGCAGTAGCCGGCGCTGCCGTTGGTGGCGATGCCAACGAAGGCCCTGACAAGCCGATAACTGGCTCAGCGCTCGCCAAGGCCGAAGCCGCGGCACTAAAGGCCACTGGCGGTGGCACGGTCACCGACACCGAGGTCGGAGACGAGGAGAGCTACTACGAGGTCGAAGTAACCAAGAGCGGTAACGAGACCGACGTGCAGCTCGATCGCAGCTTCAACGTCGTTGGGCAGAAGGTCGAGCCCAAGGGCGCCGGCGACGAATAGTCCGGACGGTCGCTCCTGCAACGCGGGGTGGTGGCGGTGCGAACCGCCGCCACCCCTGTATTACGCGGTTCCGTCGTATGCCGCCTGCAGGTCAGCGACGATCAGCTCGCGCATCGTCAGCATCGCCTCGAAGGCGCGCTTCCTGCCTTCGGCGTCGTCGCCGGCAAGCACGTCCATCATCAGCTGCGGCGTGACCTGCCAGCTGACTCCGTACTTATCCTTCAACCATCCGCAGGCACTTTCCTCGCCGCCGTCGGCGATCAGCGCGTTCCAGTAGCGATCGGTCTGCTCCTGGTCCTCGGTGTGGATCATTAGCGAGAACGAGTCCGTCTGAGGGTGGCCGGGGCCGCCGTTGAACAAGCTGTACTGCCCACATTCCGGGCTTGTCGAGGTTTCTGAACAATGGCTCGAATCCGGGTTCGAACCGATGGATTTCATCTCCACCTGACATTCGACACGATCGATCGGAGGGAACACTTGTTCGTAATTAGCGGCGGAGGTTTTGGCCGCCTATCTTCGCATGACAATGCTAAACACCCCCACCCTTTGGCACTTTGACATACCAAACACCCCCATCCTTTAGTACGTAAAGGTCCCATGTGATGGAATGGTTCGGCGTGACATCGCCCGATCGCTCACGCTCGGTCGCGATCTGACGAAGTCCGTGGATAGGGAGGGCACCAAGCAGAGAATCTGGATGATCGATGAGATCAGCTCGATCGATGGCTGGTCAGCAGAACTCAAGGCAACTCGCGATTGGTCTGACTTCGGCGACGACACCGTCGTAGCAACCGGTAGTCGCTGGATGAGCGATGAAGACATTCAAGGCAACCTGATCGCCGGTCGGGCGGGGAGTGCTCCTGGACACCGAATCCGTCAGCTCCTCCCGATGACCTTCCGTGACTACCTGATCGCTACGCATGTCGAGTTTGGTGGCCTACTCGTCGCCCACCCGGCCGATCTACAAAGCGAAGCAGTGCGGAGCGCTTTGGACAGCATTCTGTACGTCATTGACGACCTCGATCTCGCATGGCAAGCGTTTCTCACAAGTGGTGGATTTCCTCGTGCTGTTTTCGAGCATTTCAAACACGGTGCAGTGTCGGAGGCATATGCGCGCGATCTCGCCGCATGGTTGCGCGCAGACGTTGACCCCGATGCAGACACGGAGTCTGTTCCAGTCCTTCTTGAGGAGCTGTCATCGCGCATGACCAGTCCGTTGAACGCCATGACAGCTGCGCGCGACATGGACTACAACCGCAATGTTTTTGAGCTTCGCATCCGACGCCTCTTGAATGCGCATGCAGCCATCGAATGTCGCCAAGTCAACGACAAGGGAAGAGCGCGAGCCGGAACCCAGAGCAAGCTCTATCTGACCGATCCGCTTCTGTCTTGGATTCCGAGCATTGTGAGCCCCGGCCTCAAAGGGCCAGATATGACGCAACTAAATGAAGCTGCCATCGGGATTGCGCTGGCCAGGGCAATCGATGGACTGGATGAGAGCCGGTGGGTTAGCGGCGACACGATCGGATACGCGAGAACGAAGTCTGGCAACGAGGTCGATCTTGCCCCTGTACGGATTCCAACTGCGTCCGGACCTGCCATGACGACTCCGATCGAAGGAAAATGGGTTGACAGCGGATGGAAAGGTGAAACTCACACGATCCGAAACAAGTTTGGCCACGGCATCATCGCCACGAAATCGATCCTTGATTTGGAAGGCGACATCTGGGCCGTTCCAGCGCCTGTTGTGGCGTTGCTCCTGGCTTGAAGCCTGGAGACTTTTTCGACTGATCGGATGATCATCGCGATGGCCGAACCGCCGCCTGCTCAGCTTGGTTCACCAATCTCCGGATTCGAGCGAATCCGCCGAGCCACGCATCGAGGTATGAGGCGGACGGCGCTTCTCTTTTCCCTTCTGCCGAATCCACGTAAGCCTTGCGCGTGACGGACTCGCCCGATCTCCGCGAGGTCACGAATCCGCGCATCGCGACGACCGCAAGCTCCTCGGTCCAGTATCTGCGTCGAACGCGTTGCGCCCGCTTGCACTCGAACGCAATCGATCTCACGCTCCACGGACTGGCGATTGCTCGTGCCGCTCTGGAGAACCGAGACGCTCTACCACGAGCTCAGGCAATCACATGGCCGATACGAAGCAGTCCATGACTGGTGGCGTGATCGCTATTCAGTCGGTGCCGACACTTTCGCGAATCGACCGAAGATGCGCGGTATCGGCGCGCATCGATTGCGCGCAAGCGCGGCAAAGCTCTTGCGGCGAACTGTCGGAGTGCGGATGAGAGGACTCGAACCTCCACGGGGTTGCCCCCACGGCGACCTGAACGCCGCGCGTCTACCAATTCCGCCACATCCGCGCGGAGCGGTGATCTTATCCGGCGGCCGGAGGTGGTCCCGGAGGGAGGCCAGTCGAGGGGCCCGGAGGTAGGTCAGGGACCGGCGTGAGGTGCGGTGTCGCCGGGGGCGGAACGCTGTGAAGAGGGTTCGTGCCAGAGCCGACGCTTGTCAGCGGCACCCCTCCTGGGCCGTCAACTTGTGGTCGCGTTGACGGCGGTGGCGGCGGAAACTCGACAACCTCTGGCGCGGCCTGCAGCGGCTCGCCCTCGCTGATGATCCGGTCGGCGATCTTTGCCGTCGCGGCGAGCATGATGTCCAGCGAAGTCGCGTCGCGCAGATGCTTGGGCACGTACGTCACCAGCGTGCCGCCGGAAAACTCGAAGCAGATCGGCAGCGGCAGATTCGCCAGCCAGACCTGGAAGGACGGCTGGAACAACTCCATCAGACGGGTTCGATCCTGCGACGGGCGAACGTGCAACTCATAACGATTCGAGATCCCGGCGCTCTCGAGCGACATCGGCTTGAGATCGTCGTAATCGATCCACCCCCCACTCGCAATCCTTCCGAGCAAGCCGCGGCGTTGCGACAGGAAAACTCCGGGAAAGGTCTTCAAGGCGCGCTGCAGCTCGACCACGCAGATCGTGTACTTGTACGGCGTCCACGTCTCGACCACGCGGCCGCCGCGCGCCTTACGGTCGTCGCGCTCCTCAAAGGTGTAAAGCGCAATCCCCGCGTGAACGTCGGGATGCGCCTCCGACAGCGGGCCCTCCATGTAGTGATCACAACGACGGCGATCGCCAGCTCCGAGCAGGGGGGTCACTTCCAGCAGCTCAAGACTGTGCGTGTAGGTGTAGCCATGGCGATTGGCGAAGCCAGCGAAAAAGTCGAGCTCGGATGCATTGGCGGCGCGCAAGTAGGAGACCACCACGGTGGCGAGCGCGACAAAGGCCGGCCCGCCCGCGGCGATCAAAACACTCTTCATCGCTGATCCGACCAAGAACGTCCCACCGGCGAGCAAAGCGAAACTCCAGACATACCTGCGCGAACCCAGCAGCCGGCGCATATGTGGGCTGCGGTTTCGCGTCGCGCTGTCGGGCGCGGTGCGACCGGCCACGAGGATCTCGCGCTTGGCGCGATCACTGCCGGGTGGCGCCATGCTCCACACGCGGCCGGGTTGGCGCTTGTGACTCACGCGGCGAATCCTCCGGCGGTCAGCGCACCGGCGTCGCGTTCGATCAGATCGAAACGCAGGTACGCGAAGTCACGCGGATGCATGCGGTTGGCAATCAAAAAAGCTGGGAACTGCTGGGCGCGCGAGTTGTAGAACTCGGCGTTCATGTTGTAGAGCCGGCGGGCGGCTTGGATCTCGTCTTCGATCTCGGTCAACTCGTGCATCAGCGTGCCGAAATGCGATGAGGCGCGCAAGGCGGGGTACTGCTCGGCGATCGCGATCACGGCGCGCATCCCGGTGGCCAACTTTTGCTCGGCGGTGTCGACCTCGGCGGGCGCGGTCGCGGCGACGGCGTCGCTGCGTGCCTGCGTCGCGGCGGTTAGAACGCGTTGTTCGTGCTGGGCGTAACCACGCACTGTCTCGATCAGGTTCGGCACGAGATCGTGGCGCTGTTTGAGCTGCACGTCGATCCCACTGAAGCCCTCTTCGACCTTGTTGCGGAGGTGCACCAGCACGTTGTAGGTGTAGATCGCCCATGCGATCAGCACCCCGCCGATGCCGGCGAGCACGTAAATTGCGGTCATTCCCGCATTATCGGCCGATCGGAGCGGGGTTTGTAGACGTTTTGGCTACGTGTTGTTGGCTACGTGTTGTTGGCTACGTGCTGTTGGCTACGTGCTCGGAGACTTGTCGCCGATCAGCGACTGGATGATCCCGAGCGACTTCTCGATGTGCGGCCTGGCGACCAGCAGACCGCCGAAAACGTCCTGCACGACACCGTCGGAATCAAGCACAAAAGTCAACCGGTCGTTGAGCGCGAAACCGAGTCCGAAGCCGCCTCCGTTGCGCACGCCGAACATTCCGTGAACCTTGGCCTTCGGGTCGCTGAGCACCGGATAGTTCAGATGGAACTTGTCGTGAAACGACTTCTGCGTTTCGATCGAGTCGGTACTGATGCCGATCACGTCTGCGCCGGCATCCTTGAACAGGCTGTGATTGTCGCGAAACGCGCACGCTTCAGCGGTGCAAACGTCGGTGAAGGCCTTGGGATAGAAGTAGACCACGACCGGACCGTTCTCGAGCGCGTCGTATAGCCGTACATCGTTGCCGTCTTGGTCGGGCAACGTGAAATCCGGAGCCTTGCTGCCTACAGGTAACGGCGAACTTTTCAGTTTTGGCGACATACATCCTCAGCACAGTACGCGGATTGGGATCGGGTAGGAGCCGGGCTCACCCCGGCTCCCCCCACACCACCTAGCATGCGGGTCCGCACTAGGCGGTTCGCTCAACTTCCCGAAAACGTCGGTAGGGATTGACAAATCCCTTCAGTCCAAGC
>JBASTN010000023.1:0-5269 GCA_049274915.1 Solirubrobacterales bacterium | reverse complement strand
GCTTGGACTGAAGGGATTTGTCAATCCCTACCGACGTTTTCGGGAAGTTGAGCGAACCGCCTAGTGCGGACCCGCATGCTAGGTGGTGTGGGGGGAGCCGGGGTGAGCCCGGCTCCTACCCGATCCCCACCCTGCCGCAGTGCCGCTCGGACTGCCCGTGAATTCAGCGAAGTTCAGCGATTAAACCGCGATGAATGCTGGTTTTCGCGGTTATCGGGGTCAACTATTCGGGCCGATTACCCGATGAACAGATAGACGTCAAACGCGAATGAACAGGGACGTAATCGCATGCTCGTGAGGTCTCGCTCGATTTTTCCTGTGCTGATAGCTGTACTCGCCGCCTTTGTTGCGCTGCCTGCGGCCGCGCACGCTGAACCTCCGGCAAATATCTCGCCCCCGTCGGTTACGCCGACGATGAACTTCGTCGTCGGCGAGGAGCTGACCGCAGACCCGGGTCAGTGGAGTGGCGACGACCTCAGCTTCGACTACCAGTGGTGGCTTTGCAGTCCGCTGGGTGCAGACTGCGCGAGCATTCCAGGAGAGATCGCAAGCTCATACACACCGGTCGTTAGCGATTACGCCCGGATGATCTTCGTCGTCGTGACTGCGACAAACCTCGATGGGTCAGACAGCGTCGCGTCAGATCAAGTCGGGCCCGTGAACATGCCTGGCGTCGTGCTTGACAACGGCTCGGTACAGCTGGGCGTGCGTCCGACCGGTGAGCTGGTTGAACAGAGCGCTCTCGACTCATTCGGAAACGGCCTCGGACTGGGCACCACTGACCTCGGACTGCGCCTCAAGACTGGCGCCTACGAGGCGATCTCCGACGGGTCCGCCGGCGAAGGATGGGGAGTAGCCGACGCCGACACCAGCCGGTACGGCGGTGCCAATCAAGACGCTATGGGCCTGCTCGAAAACGTTCGACTGGTCAGTTTCACCGCATCGCCATCAGCCGCGATCTCGGTCGTCGACGTGATCGACGCTGGCACCCCGATCATGCGCGTCACGCATCACTTCTATCCGAGCGCGGGGACGAACGATCTGTTCGAGATCGCGGTCGACATCGAGCCGCTCGGCGGGTCTTCGATCGGTGATCTGCGCTACCGCCGGATGGTCGGCTGGGATGTGCAGCCGACCGCGCTCAACGAGTACGTCACGATCGTCCCCGGCGACTCCCCGAACGTGCTCGCAACCGTTGACAGCGAGGACAACTCGCTCAACCCGTTGGACGTGCCGACGCCGGTGATGTTCTCTGGAGAAGGCTTCGATCGCGGTTCACAGGACCACGGCGCGCTGTTCGACCTCGGCTTCGGCCCGGTGCCCGACGGCAGCAGCTACGACTTCCAGATGTTCTACGGCGCCACGGCCGATGAGAGTGCGGCGATCGAAGCGCTCGATGCCGTCGGTGCAGAGGCCTTCTCATTTGCGCAGTCCAGTACGGCGGATGGCCCGACCCTGGGCACGCCGGCAACCTTCACGCTTGCATTCGCCGGAATCGGCGGTCAGCAACTGCTCGACGACACGCTGCCGGAGACGACGATCACCTCCGGACCGCCCGCCCACACAAATCAAAGCGATGTCACCATCGAGTTCGAGTCGGACAATCCAGCCGCGACGTTCGAATGCTCGATCGATTTTGCGCCGTGGGAGTCCGCGGGCTGCGAGTCACCGATGCTGCTGACGGGTTTTGCTGAGGCACGGCATCTCGTGCTGGTCCGAGCGGTCGATGGCAGCGGTCACGACTGGATTCCGGCATCGCGTCAGTCTGAAGTCGATCAGACTGCCCCAGGTATTTCGTTCCACGTCACACCCGATCCGGAGTCGTCGTCGACTACGTCGCTCTTTATGTTCGATGCCGAGTTCGATCTGGTCGAGAACGTCATCTTCCGCTGCAGTCTGGATGGCGCGCCGCTGACTGGATGCGCGTCGGCGGTCGGATTTCCCGGCCAGCTTGAGGGCCCGCACACCCTTGTCGTTGAAGGCAGCGACCTCGCCGGCAACGTCGATCCGACGATCTCGTACTCCTGGTACATCGAGACCGGAACTGCGCCAGAGACTTCGATCACCAATGCGCCGGGTGCGCCTCTGACAACTTCCACTTATGCGGTGACTTTCACCTCGAACCAGCTCGACGCCGAGTACTGGTGCTCGATCGACGGCCAGTCGTACTTGCCGTGTACTTCACCGAAGACGCTCGGCCCGCTTAGCAACGGAGCGCATGTATTCCGCGTCAAAGCCAAGGACCCATCGGGATTTCAGGACACGACTCCGGCCGAAATGAACTTCGTCGTGGACGCGCTGGTGGCGGTTGTGCCGCCAGGACCGGTCCCACCGACGCCTCCGACGATGAAACTGACCAAGCCTAAGCCCGGCGCGAAGTTCCTCAGGCTCGACGCGACATGCCCGGTGACCACCTGCAAGCTGACCGGCAAGGTCAAGTCCGGCAAGAAGACCTACAAGTTGGCGGCGAAGACACTGCGTCTCGGCACGACCAGCGTGACGGTGCGATTTGGATCGGCGCTCAACAAGGCGATCAGAGTGGCCAAAAAGAAGAAGTCGAAATCGACCTACACGCTGAGGCTGACCGGTGGCGGGACCAAAACGCTCACCGGGCGGTTTTAGACCGACGCGGTTTTAGCCGGCGCAACGGCGCGCTCGACGATCGACCCGGGCATGCTTCCGCTGGCGCCACTCCAGGTGTTCGATACGGCCATCTTGGCTAGCAGTCTGAGTAGCGCTTGACGCTCCTGCGGGCTGAGGCCTGCGCAGATCTCGGCCTCTGTCGCCAGCGCGATCGCGCGTGAGCGCTCGAAGGTCGTTCATGCTCAGTGACGCGGTCTTCCTGCGACTGATGGGCATCGGCATGGCGACCGCGGTGCTGGTCGACGCGACGATCGTGCGGCTGGTGCTGGTGCCGGCGACCTTGCAGATTCTCGGCAAAGCGAACTGGTGGATCCCGCAGTGGCTCGATCGTCTGTTGCCACAGTGGGATGTTGAACCGCCGTCTCAGGCGCAACATCAGACTGCGACAACCGAGGAATCGACGAGCGCGGCCTAGGTTGCCAGGCGTAGCGGTGCAGCCGCGGGCGGGTGATCGCTAATCGGCATCATCCGTTCGATCAGCTGCCGCGTCGCCGCGGTGGCGAGCTCTTGGTTGTGCGTCATACAGAAGCTGTAGCGGCGATCCAGCTCGGGGCCGTCGTCGCCGAGGTCACGGGCGATCACCGCCGCACCGTGAGAGGCGGAAACAACGCATACGATCCATTCGTTTGTCAATCGGTCATCGGCGTCGAGCACCGAAGTGCGTATCCCGGAGAACGACTCGTCGGGCGCACCGGCGCCGATTACGCCGACCATCGCCATCGAGCGGGCCAGCGCCCGGTAGTGCTGCCGCGTCGCGTCGTCGATCCTGTCGAAATTCTGGCAACTCCCGATCAGGATTCCGGTCGGGCCGGCAACATCCGCTACTTGCTCGATCCGCCGCATCAGGCTCACCAGCATCCGCCTGCTGGCCACACACACCTCGCGGCGCTGCGAGATCAACTCGAACGGAGACAGCTCGGTTTCAGCGTCAAACTCGCTCGGCATCGCCATCGTGGTCGGACGTGCGGTGTCTGATGGCACAAAGTCGGTCGGCGGCGCGGGCTTGCCGTACTTCCAGCCCTGAGCCATGTGCGCGCCCATCGCGCGAGCGCGGAAAAGGTGTTCGTCCGTCTCGATCCCCTCGGCAACGACGACTGTCTCGGTCTTCTCGGTCCAGCCGCTGACCGCGTGCAGGGTTGTGGCGATCTCAGGGGTCAGCTCGCTCTGCATCATCGTCAGATCGAGCTTGATGATCTCCGGGCGCAGATAGGCCAGCAGAGCCAGCGCGTTGGTGTCGACACCGACATCGTCGAGCGCCACCGACATGCCTGACTTTCGCGAGAGTCGAGCGGCGGCGAGCAGGTCGGCGGGACGATCGATCAGACGACGTTCGGTGAACTCGCAGACCACGCGAAGCTTGTCGGCGACCTCTCTCATCAACGGGCGTAAGTGCTCTGGCGGCGGCACGAAGGCGGCCTCAGGCTCGATGTTGACGAACAGCTGCAGCGGCGGCAACAGCCCAAATTCGAGTGCACCGCGCGCGGCTGCTCCACGACATTCCCAGTCAAGTTCGATGATTCGACCAGTCTCGCGAGCAGTTGCGAAGAGCCGATCCGGAAACTCAAGCGGCGAGCCTTTCGGACCGCGGGCGAGGGCTTCATAGCCGACTGTGTCGCGCGATGCAAGATCGATGATCGGCTGGTACAAGCTGGTAATCAGACGGTCTCGCAGGATACGGTCGAGTTCCTCGGCGTCGGCCGTGGTCGAGGCGTTGAGGGCATGCGGCGTGGACATCTGGTGTACGTATCGGCCGACAATCGGTTATTGGATAGCCAGCGAACGCCCGGGGTGGCCGAATGATCTAGTTTCGGCGCCGCGGGGGTCCGACATTCCCTCTCTGGGCGCGCGGCATATAGTCATCGCATGCCGCCCTCCGGCTACTCGATCGCGCAAGTCACTCCGTTTGGATGGGAGGAGGATCGCGAGACCAATCGCTACGTGCATCAGCTGTCGCGGGCGCTCGCGGTGCGAGGACACAATGTGGTGATCGTCGCGCCCTCGCTCTCGCGCAAGCTCGTGCGCGACTCGCGCGCATTGATCCGTGCCGCCGCCGACGACCGCGATCTGCTGTTTGGCGACAACGCGGGAATGCCCCGCGTGCTCGGAATCGGCCAGTCACTTCCGTTTCCACCTGCCAAGCTCGGTGGAACCGTCGCTCTGCCGATCGACGTGTCGCGCACACTCGAGGATCTATTTGCGCTCGATGCGTTCGACTTCGTCCATGTCCACGAGCCGTTTGCCCCCAGCGCCTCCAGCGCCGCTTTGCGAATGAGCCGGACGCTGAACGTCGGCACCTTCCACCAGGCGACCGACCGCACGCTTTCGACTCAGGTCGCGCGACGGTTCGTCGAACTCTTCTTCGGTCGGCTCGACGCGCGAACTGCCAACAATGCCGTCACTCGAGATCTCGTTCGGTCGTATTTCGGTGGCAACTACGAGATCATCGGCCAGGGGTCGGAGAAGGCGGCTGAGCGACCGGCGCGATCAGCCGATGCGCCGGTCGAACTCTTTCTTTCCAGCAGCGAGGAGCGTGCCGCGCAGCGAATCCTGCTGCGCGCGCTGCGCAAGTTACCGCGCGACCTGCAGTGGCACGCGACGATTCGCACGCCTGCCGAGCAGCCGGTGG
>JBASTN010000022.1:0-8824 GCA_049274915.1 Solirubrobacterales bacterium | reverse complement strand
ACCCGACGCCGGCTACTTACACCTGGAACATCGACACACTCGTGCCAGCAGTACCGAGCATCACGAGCCCGGCCAGCGGTGCACCGCTGGCCGACTCAACACCGACAGTGACGGGGACCGCCGAGCCCAGCTCGACCGTCACGATCTATGTCGACGACAACCCCGTCGGTACGGCGCCGGTCAACGGCAGTGGCAACTGGACCTTCACGATCACACCGGCACTAGGCGACGGGCCGCACACGATCGCCGTCCGCGCGACCGACGACGCCGGCAACGAAAGCGGCGACTCGCTCGAAGTTGAGATCACGATCGACACGGTCGACCCGACCGGTGACGTGACCAAGCGCCCCGACAGCGGCACGCCGGGTGCCAGCCCGACCTTCGACATCAGCGTCGAGGCGGGATCGACCTTCACCTGCAGCATCGACGGTGGCGTTTTCGTCGCTTGCAGTTCGCCCTACACACCGGGCACGCTGCCTGCCGGATCGCACACGCTGGTTGTTCGCTTCGTCGACCCCGCGGGTAACACGACCGACAGGTCGTCACCTTTCAGCATCAGCTCGATCCCGACGCCCACGCCGACGCCTGCGCCGACACCCGCACCGGCTCCGGCTCCGGCTCCGGACGTCTGCCCGGTTGTCGATGGAGAAGTCGGAACGCCGGCCAAGGTCACGGTCACGGGCGTGACGGTCAGCCGTAAGACGTTGCTTAAGTTCAACGTCAGCTCCGACCAGTTCGCGATCGTCCGAGTCACCGTCAAGAACGGCTCGAAGAAAATCGGCACGGCAGCTCGCGCCGTCAGCTCCGGTAAGCGTCAGGTTGTCGTCAAGATCAAGAAGCTGCCGGCCAAGAACGCGCGTCTCGCGGTCCGCCTCAGCTCGGTGAGCCTGAGCGGCGGCAAGGGCGTCGCCGACGCAGCGCTGATCGTCGACGGTGCCGGGAAGATCGGCGTTGGACCGCTTAACGGTAACGCCGGCGACCCGATCGTCAGTGTCGTCGAGTGCGGCAAGGAAAGCGGTGCCGCGCCGATCAAGGTCAAGGTCGCCGCGACCGGCAAAGTCAAGATCGGCGCCAACAAGCTCAACGTCACGGCAAGCGCCAGTCAGTTTGCCGTCAGCACTTTCACAGTGATTCAGAACGCCAAGATTCTCAGCCGCAAGGTGTTCGTCCTGATCCCTGGCAAGACGCTGACGAAGCCGGTGAAGTTCCTTGGTAGCGCCAAGCTGGTCAAGGGCAAGGTAACGATCAAGGCGTCGACGTTCTCGGTCGACGGCGTGCGCGTGACCACATCGAAAAACATCACTGTCAAGTAGCGAATCCGCCGCGAAATGCTTGCAGGCAGATCAATTTTTTGCACGCAGCCCTTGCATTTCTACTAACGCTCCCCTAAGTTGATCGTGATCACCGAGTTGGGCCACGGACAGGCCGAGCCGAATGCGTGATCGCCGCGGGCGTGCTAGCCCGTTTTTTTTTTCCGTTTTACTCAGACCAAAGGATTGGTAACAGTGAATCTTGTTCTTGGAAACCATCGGTTCCAGACCGTGACGAAGCTCCTCTTGACGGCCATTACCGTGGTCGTTATTGCGCTCGTCCAGTCGTCAACGTTTGCCACGAACGCCGAGGCCGCGAGCCTCGTTGCGAAGGCCAACAGCTGCGATTCGGCGATCGCCGTGATGAACAAGGCACTCCCGATCGTCGCCAAGCGCCGGGTCGAAGCCCGTGGCGCTAAGGGCAAGGGCGCTAAGAAGGTCAAGCGCGCTAAGAGGAACCTGAAGAACGCGCAGAAGCAGGCCAACCAGATTCGCGCGAAGATCAAGCAGTACTGTGCCGGTACCAGCGGCGTCACCGCCACCGACGCTAAGTGCTCGCTGACGATCAACACGTACGCCAAGTCAATCGACCTGCTGTACACGCGCAAGCTTGCCTACAAGAAGCTCAAGGGCAAGAGCAAGTCAGCCAAGAAGAAGAAGCGCACGATGAAGACGCAGCTGAAGAAGCTCGACGCCCAGATCAAGTCGCAGGGCATCAGCTTCGCCAAGGCTTGTGGCAACACCGGTAGCGGCGGATCCAACGGTGGCCCGACAGGCAACACGGGCGGCAACAACGACACGACCCCCCCGGGCGAGGTCATCATCAACGTCCCCGGCGGTCCGACCAACGACCCGACTCCGACGATCGACGTGACAATCCCGGAGAACGGTGGTCACCTTGAATGCAAGATTGACGGCGGTCCGTACCAGACCGTCACCAGCCCGTGGACGCTGCCGCACCTCGAAGACGGCACCCACGTGATCACCTGCCGCTATGTCGATGGCGCAGGCAACCCCGGTCCCGAGACCACCACGACGATCACGATCGACACCACCGCCCCCGGCGAGGTCACGATCAGCGGTCCGAACGGTCCGACCGGCGACAGCACCCCGAGCTTCAACCTCAGTGGCGCCGGCCCGGGCGAGACCTACTACTGCTCAGTCGACGGTGGAACCGCCGTCGAAACCGGCGCGACCTACACGACCGCGCAGCTCTCCGAGGGCACGCACACCGTTACTTGTTACCTCGTCGACGAGGCCGGCAACGTCGGCCCCAGCGCGACCGTCACCGTCGTGATCGATCTGACCGCCCCGGACAGCGTCACGATCACCACACCGACCAGCCCGACCAACGACACCACACCGACGATCAACGTCGGTGGCGGCGACGGCACCGGTCATTACGAGTGCTCAGTCGATGGCGGACCGTTCGTGACAGTCACTCCGCCGTTCACGCCCACGCTTTCCGAAGGCACGCACACGATTACTTGTCGCTACGTCGACGGAGCCGGCAACCCCGGTCCCGAGACGACGATCACGGTCGTGATCGACACCACCGCTCCTGGCGCGCCGACGGTCAGCGGACCGACTGGACCGACTAGTGACAACACGCCGACGATCATCATCGGCGGCGGTAGCGGTGTCACCTACCAGTGCAAGATCGACGGCGGCTCCTACGTCACGGTGCCGGCGGGCTACACGACGCCGGTCCTCTCCGACGGAAGCCACACGATCACTTGTCGCGCGATCGACGAAGCGGGCAATCCGAGCAACCCGACCACGATCACGGTCGTGATCGACACGACCGCGCCGACCGCGCTGACGCTGACTGGTCCGTCGGGCGCTACCAACGACAACACTCCGACTTACACGATCACCGGCGGCGGAAGTGGCGCGACCTACCAGTGCAAGGTCGACGGCGGCGCGTACGCCAATGTGACCTCGCCGTACACGACTGCAGCGCTTTCTGACGGCAACCACACCGTTACCTGCCGCGGCATCGACGCCGCTGGCAACACCGGCGCTGAGACCAGCAAGTCGATCACCGTCGACACCGTTGCGCCGGGAGCGATCACAGTCAACGGCCCGACCGGCGCGACCAACGACACCACGCCGACCTACACGATCTCCGGCGGCGGAACCGGCGTCACTTACGCGTGCAAGATCGACGGTGGCTCCTACTCAACCGTGACCTCGCCCTACACCACGGCCGCTCTCGGCCAGGGTGCTCACACGATCACCTGCCGCGCGGTTGACGCCGCCGGAAACGGCGGCCCGGCGACGACCACAAACGTTACGATCGACAGCGTTGGCCCGACGATGACCGTCACCGATGGCACGCCGAAGTGGGATGGCACGCACAGCTTCAGCCTCTCAGCCGATGAGAGCGCGACTTACAAGTGCGCGATCAACGGCGGCAGCTTCAACACTGTCAGCGCTAACTACACGACGCCGGTGCTCAGCAACGGCACGCACAGCATCGCTTGCCAAGCGACCGACGCCGCCGGCAACACGGGCGCAACGGTCACGAAGAGCTTCGGTGTCTTTAAGGACCCCTCAATCGTTAGTAAGACCGGCGGATTCACCTGGGGTTGGGCCTGTGTCCAGTCGAGCTACCTCAATCAGAGTTTTGGCTGTCCGGACGTCTCACTGTCGCTGACGATCCCGGCGAACCCGAACGGCTTGACCGGCAACTACCTCGTCGACATCAACGGCGCGATCAACGACATTCGCAGCGTCTTCGCCCTGTCGACCGAGTACACGATGAACCTGACCGTCGATGAGACAAGCGTCGCGACCGCCGGTAAGACGGTCTGGCTGAGCATGCTCGGCTGCGGCGATGTCGATCTGGCGGCGAGCAAGACCAACCTCTCGCTCTCGGCCGCGACTGCTCACACGGTCACGATCCGGCTAAAGATCGACAGCGGGATCGACCTCTTTCCCTCGATTGGCAGCAGCCAACTAAGTGTTTCGATCCACCACTAGAACTCGGCACTAGTGCTGGAACGATTCGGCAAAATCCTTCGGAGACACTGACGGATTTGTGAAAGGCCGGGGCATTGCGCCCCGGCCTTTCAAGTTTTTATGGCCGACTGTTTGAGGCGGACTAGATCCCGAGGGTCTTGCCGAGGATCTCTTTCATAATCTCGTCGGTGCCGCCGCCGATCGGGCCGAGGCGCGCGTCGCGCAGGTAGCGCTCGATCTTGTATTCCTTCATATAACCCCAGCCGCCGTGGATCTGCAGGCACTCGTCGCAGATGTCGACTAGTGCGCGCTGGGTGTAGAGCTTGGCCATCGTGACCTCCGACAGCGGCTCGCGGCCTTCGATGAACAGGCGCAGCGCGTTGTAGGTGATCGTGCGCCCAGCTTCAATCTTGGTAGCCATCTCGGCGAACTTGTGGCGGATCGCCTGGAAGTCGCTGATCGGCTTGCCGAAGGCATTGCGCTGGTGGGCGTAGTCGAGCGTCAGGGCAAAGACGTTCTTCATCGCGCCGACGGCGCCGAGCGCCATCATCAAGCGCTCCCACTGGAAGTTGGCCATGATCAGGTAGAAGCCTTTGTTCTCTTCGCCGAGCAGGTTCTCATCTGGGACGAAAACGTCGTCGTAGGAGATCTCGGCGGTGTCGGAAGCATGCCAGCCGAGTTTTTCGAGCGGGCTCGAAGTGACGCCTTCGCCTCGCTCGACGATGAAGAAGCTGATGCCCTGGTGGCCACCGGCTTCGGTGGTCTTTGCGGCGGTGACGATCGTGTGGGCACGCACGCCGTTGGTTATGAAGACCTTTGATCCGTTGAGCAGCCAGCCGCCGTCGACCTTCTTGGCGCTGGTCTTGATGCCGGCGACGTCGCTGCCGGCGCCGGGCTCGGTGATCGCCAGTGCGGCGATCTTGTCGCCGGTGATGCCGGGGGCGAGAAACCGTTGCTTCTGATCCTCGCTGCCGAACTTCCAGATCGGCGTCAGCGCAATGCCGGCGTGTGCCCACAGCCCGGCCGCAACGCCGCCGCTGCCGCAGGCAGTGAGCTCTTCAAGCAGGACCGCATCGGCGAGGTATCCGTCGTCGCTGCCGCCGTACTTCTCCTCGAACTTGAGCCCGAGGTAACCCTGCGCGCCGACTGTCTTAAAAACCTCATCAGGGAAGTGCTTGGACTCCTCCCATTCGTCGGCGTGGGGGGTGAGATTGTCGAGCACCCAACGGCGCACGACGCTACGAAACTCTTCGAGCTCTTCGGTAAACGGCGGGGTCGGACCGTGCACGTGTCCGTGCGGCTTCAACGGGTCAGACGAGATGATTTTGGGCGATGCTTCCATCGTGCGCGTGCAGCCTATTAGATGCGGTGTTAGTCGCGGTCGCCAACGGAAAAATTGTTCTGCGAAGGGGGAAGAAGAGGGAGGCGGCGTCAAATGGTCACAGGCGTTGCAACCCGTGTCGCCTGTGAGCGCCCGCGCAGGACGAGCGACTCGCCGAGTCGCCAGTGATCAGCTTCGCGTGCATCGCCGGCTGCCAGCAGCGCTCGTTCTGAGGCGATAACGCGACCGTCCTGCTGTTTTGCCAGGTCGGTTAACCGGGCGGCTTCGTTGACGGGATCGCCGATCACGGTGTACTCGAAACGTGCTGCGGCGCCGATGTTGCCCGCCACCACCGGACCGGCCGAGACGCCGATCCCAAAGTCGAGCTCGGGCACGGCGGCGGCCAGTCCGGCGCGCAGTTCGCGAGCCGCCGCGAGCGCGTCGGCCGCGCACGAATCATGTTCAACCGGCGCGCCGAACACACACAGAGCCGCGTCACCCTCAAACTTGTTGACCGATCCTCCATGTTCGGCAACGGTCGACACGACCACTTCAAAGAATCGGTTAAGTAGCTCGACGACGTCTTGGGGCGGCATCGCCTCGGCGAGCTCTGTTGACCCGACTAGATCTATAAACAGCGCCGCAACATCACGAACTTCGCCGCCGAGTTCAGTCCCCTGCTCAAGCGCCAATGAGGCGACATCCTCGCCGACATGGCGACCGAAGATGTCGCGCAGCCGCTCGCGCTCACGCAGGCCCGCGGCCATGTCGTTGAAGCCGGCCTGAAGCAGGCCGACCTCGCTGCCGTCGTTGACTGCGACGATCGTCTCGAGGTCCCCGTCGCTGACGCGGCGAAGTGCCTTACGTACCGAGTTGACCGGATCGGCGATCGACCTTGTGACCAGCAGCATCGCCTGGAAGCCGACGAATAGAGCTACGCCGCTGAGGAACATCGCGGAAAAGGCCAACTGGTCCTGATCCGGCGGCAGGATGTCGAGCACAACCGCGCCGCCGAGCAGTGCAAGTCCGAGGATCGGCGCGCCGGTCGAGAAGGCCCAGGTCAGCATCACCCGAGTGGTCATGCCCGGGATCGCCGGCTTCTCTGGGACTCCATACGCGAGCGCGCGACGCACGACCTCACGCGTCGATCGCTCGACGGCCAAGTAGCTGAACGCGCAGGTGGCCACCGCGGTGAGGATCGTCGCGATCGCGACCACGAGCGCCAGGCGCAGCGAATAGAACGAGTTGAGCGTGACGAACATGATTGTCCCGATCGTCCATCCGAAGATCAGTGGCCTGAGGTGCAGCCACGGCGCGCGTAGGGCTCGACGCTGCTCGGCGTCGGTCGGCGCACGATCGGCGATCAGCCAGCGACGAAGCGGAGAAAAAATTCGTGCCATCCAAATCGCGCCCGTCGGGATGATCACCGCGAGGTAGACGGCGAGCACGATCACGTTGACCGTTCGCACTCGCGAGCTGTCATCGATTTGCGGCTCCGGCAACAACCAGGCGATCTCGGCGTAGAGAGCCGCGACACCGAAGATGTTCGCGCCGATGATGCTGATCGCCAGCCAGGCGACCGTGCGGGCGACCAGAACTCTGCCCGAAATCGTCGCGGCCGGCGCGAACAATCGCTTCAACCAGTTCACCCCGCGACCCTAACCGGCGGCGCAGGCGTTACGCGAGCTCGTCAGGCTCCTTGTAATCGATTGCAGTTTGCCGTGCTCGCGTCGGACCAGCTCGACGATCTCCGAGCATTCGGCCGCGCATCCAGTCAACTCGGCATCGCGGTCTCTTGCGTTGCGGCGAGCAGCAGCGTTTCGCCAAGCCGGCGCCTTGCGCGCAATACGATTGCGAGACGATGAGCGACGGACTGCAGATTGGTACTCCCGGGACGCCCGAAGCCACGCGCCTGGTCTTGCTCGGCTCCGGCGAGCTCGGCCGCGAGGTCGCGATCGAGGCGGTGCGACTGGGTTGTGAGGTCGTCGCTTGCGACCGCTACGCCGGCGCGCCCGCGATGGCGGTGGCGCACCGCAGTCACGTACTGACGATGAGCGATCCCGATGCTCTACGCGCGGTCATCGCTGCAGAGCGCGACATCCCGCACGCCCGTCTGTTTTTCGTACCGGAGATCGAGGCGATCGCTACCGAGGTGCTCGAGGAGGCCGAGGCGGACGGCGCCGAGGTCGTGCCCAACGCGCGCGCGGCGCGACTGACGATGGACCGTAAGGGAATTCGCCGCCTCGCCGCCGAAGAGCTCGGGCTGGAGACATCGCCGTATCGTTTTTGTGAATCCGAGGATCAGTTACGCACGGCGGTGATTGAGCTCGGGACGACTTGTGTCGTCAAGCCGTTGATGTCGTCTTCCGGCAAAGGTCAGTCGACGGTTGCGGGGGAGCACGAGGTCGCGACTGCGTGGAAGTACGCGCAAGAGTTCAGTCGCGTCGGCGGAACTAGCGTGATCTGCGAAGCGTTTGTTGAGTTCGACTACGAGCTCACATTGTTGACCGTCCGCCACGGTGGCGGCACTTCATTCTGCGCACCAATCGGACATCGCCAAGAAGATGGCGACTATCGCGAAAGTTGGCAGCCGGCCGCCGTCGAGCCCGACGTGCTCGCGAGCTGCCAGCAAGTTGCAACGACGATCACCGACGCGCTCGGCGGCCGTGGAATCTTCGGCGTCGAGTTGTTCGTCGCTGGCGACCGCGTGATCTTCTCGGAGGTCTCGCCACGCCCGCATGACACCGGCATGGTGACGCTGGCTAGTCAGAGCCTTTCGGAGTTTGCGCTGCACGTCCGCGCGATCCTCGGCCTTCCGGTCCCATCGGGGTCGATTCCTTTGGTGTCGCCGGCCGCCAGCGCGGTCGTGCTTGGCGCAGACGAGTACGACTCGCCGCGCTACACCGGCATCGAACACGCATTGTCGGTGCATGGCGACATGGACCTACGGATCTTTGGCAAACCGATTAGCGGCCGCGGTCGCCGGCTTGGTGTAGTGCTCGCGCGAGCAGTGACTGCGGACTCCGCCCGTACCCACGCATGGGCAGGCGCGAATCGGATTCGCGTCCACCCGCCGAGTAACTGACTACCAAGTATCCCCATTACTCGGTAGTATCGCGAGCATGCTTGAAACTCGCAGCGAGGCTCGTCTCGACGCGATCAAAGATTTCGAAGTTGCTTATCGTGAACTGCTTTCCGCTCAGCGGCGGTTACGAGGTCGTGATGCCAA
>JBASTN010000021.1:0-20046 GCA_049274915.1 Solirubrobacterales bacterium | reverse complement strand
CGTCGAGCTGCGCGTCGAGCGCCGCAGCATCGCTCGGCTTGTCGGTCGCGTCGTCGGCCGAGGCTGTTTCGCTCTCGGCACCCACAGCGACCGGCTGCTTCTTCTTGGCGCGCGGCTTCTTCGGCTTCACGATCTTGATCTCGACCTCTTGGCCGTCGTTGGGACCGCCCTTGATCTCCTCGGCGAGACGGTTTACGACCACCGTCGAACCAGGCTCGATCTTTTCGGCCAACACCTTGTCGGCGACCGGGTCTTCGATGTAACGCTGAATCGCGCGGCGTAGTGGACGCGCACCCATCGACGGGTCCCAGCCCTTGTCGACAAGTAGGTCCTTCATGCTCTCGGTCAGCTCGAGCTGGAGATTCATCTCCTTCATGCTGCCCTGGACGCGGTGGATCATCAAGTCGACGATCGACTTGATCTCGACGCGCGAGAGCTTGTGGAAGACGACGATCTCATCGATCCGGTTGATCATCTCCGGGCGGAAGACCTTCTTCAGTTCGCCCATGATCCGACCCTTCATGTCGTCATAGGAGATGCCCGTCTCGTCCTCGGTCAGTGCAAATCCGAAGCTCGCGTTCTTGGCGATCTCGGCCGCGCCGATGTTCGAGGTCATGATGATGATCGCGTGGCGGAAGTCGACGGTGCGGCCTTGCGCGTCGGTCAGGCGACCGTCTTCGAGGATCTGCAACAGGATGTTGAAGACATCCGGGTGCGCCTTCTCGATCTCGTCGAGCAACAGCACGCTGTAGGGCTTGCGACGGACGGCCTCGGTCAGCTGACCGCCCTCGTCGTAACCGACGTATCCGGGAGGTGATCCGACCAAACGACTGACGGAGTGCTTCTCCATGTACTCGGACATGTCGATGCGCACCATCGTGTCGGGGTCGCCGAAGAGGAAGTCAGCAAGCGTGCGGGCCAATTCGGTCTTACCGACACCCGACGGTCCGAGGAAAATGAACGAACCGGTCGGGCGCGTCATGTCTTTGAGGCCGGCGCGTGAACGGCGAATTGCCTTCGAGACGGCCTTGATCGCCGCGTCTTGGCCGACGACGCGCTTGTGCATCTCTTCTTCCATGCGCAGCAGTTTTTGGGTCTCGCCCTCGGTCAACTTGAACAGCGGGATGCCGGTCCACATGCTGACGACGTCGGCGATCTCTTCTTCGCCGATCACCGGGCGGTCGCCGGACTCGCCGGACTCCCACTGCTCTTCGAGCTCACGCTTCTTGTTGGTCAGGCGACGCTCTTGGTCACGCAGATTGGCGGCCTTCTCGAACTCTTGGTTCTCGATCGCGGCCTCCTTGTCGCGACGCACTTGCTCGATCTCTTCTTCGAGCTCGCGGTAGACCGGCGGGGCGGTCATCGACTTGATGCGCATGCGGCTGGCGGCCTCGTCGATCAGGTCGATCGCCTTGTCGGGCAGGAAGCGGTCGCTGATGTAGCGGTCGGCGAGGTCGGCTGCGGCCTGCAACGCGTCGTCACTGATCGTCACCTTGTGGTGCACTTCGTAGCGGTCGCGCAGACCCTGAAGAATCTGGAAGGTCTCGTCGATGCTCGGCGGCTCGACGAGGATCTTCTGAAAGCGGCGTTCGAGCGCGCTGTCGCGCTCGAGGTACTTGCGGTACTCGTCGAGCGTGGTTGCGCCGACGGTCTGTAGCTCACCGCGGGCAAGCGCGGGCTTGAGGATCGAGGCAGCGTCGATCGCACCCTCGGCGGCGCCTGCGCCGACGAGGTTGTGCAGCTCGTCGATGAAAAGAATGATGTCGCCGCGCTGGATGATCTCTTTCATGACCTTCTTCAGGCGCTCCTCGAACTCACCGCGGTACTTCGAGCCCGCGACCAGAGCGGCCAGGTCAAGTGTGTAGATCTGCTTGTCGCGCAGCAACTCGTGGACCTCACCGTTGCTGATCTTTTGGGCGAGACCTTCGACGACGGCGGTCTTACCGACGCCGGGCTCGCCGACGAGCACCGGGTTGTTCTTGGTGCGTCGCGAGAGGATCTGCATCAGACGCTCGATCTCTTGCTCACGTCCGACCACGGGGTCGAGCTTGCCGTCGCTCGCCAATTTGGTCAGGTTGCGACCAAACTGATCGAGCAGCTTTGAGTTCTTTTTGCCTTCGGGGGTGCCGGCGGCGGCGCCCGATCCCGAACCGCTGCCGGAACCACTACGACGGCCGCCCGGACCGGAGAGCATGCGCACGACTTCGTTGCGGATCTTCTCGGAGTCGGCGTCGAAGTCGAGCAGGATGCGCGCAGCGACGCCCTCGTTCTCGCGGACCAGTCCGAGCAGGATGTGCTCGGTGCCGATGTAGTTATGGCCGAGGCTCAGCGCCTCACGCAGGGCGAGCTCGAGCACCTTCTTGGCGCGCGGCGTAAAGGGGATTTGGCCGGAGGTGACTTCTTCGCCTGATCCGACGATGCGCACGACTTGAGCGCGCACACGCTCGACGGTGATGTCGAGTGACTCGAGGACGCGCGCGGCAAGACCCTCTTCTTCGCGCAGCAGTCCGAGAAGGATGTGTTCCGTACCGATGTAGTTGTGCTTGAGAGTGCGCGCCTCTTCTTGTGCGAGGACTACAACTTGGCGGGCGCGCTCTGTGAACCGTTCAAACATCTGTGACTCCTATTTGCCTGGTTGCCGAGTCTCGCGCCGGACCTCTCGCGACGGCTCCTGTACAGCCGAATCCCGAAGGTGGGCTGTGGCTATTCGTATCGGTCGTTTTCTGTGCCTCCCCAAGACACACCTTGAGGACTTAATAGGACCGAAATCCTGCTTGCCGGTTCGATGGAACATTACCACCGGCCCCGGGGGCGACCATCCGGTGACAGGGTCAGCGAAGGTGGCTCCAAACGTCTTTTGCCCACGCGCCGACGGGTCGAAAACGATCGGCAACCACGGCTAGTCCCGCATCGCGGGAAACAGCACGACTTCGCGAATTCCGTGGCGACCGGAAAGCAGCATCACCAGACGGTCGATGCCGACGCCGAGGCCGCCCGTCGGCGGCATCCCGTGCTCGAGTGCCTGCAAGAAGGCCTCGTCAAACGGTTGTGTCTCCTCGTCGCCCTCTGCGGCAAGACGCGCCTGCGCCTCAAAGCGCTCGCGTTGAACCTCGGGATCGTTGAGCTCCGAGAACGCGTTGCCAAACTCCATCCCCTGGGCGAACACCTCGAAGCGTTCTGTCAGCCCGGGCTTCTCACGGTGGACTTTCGCGAACGGTGAAAGCTCGACCGGATAGTCGGTGATGAAGGTCGGATGAATCAACTTCGGCTCAACGTGCTTCGACAGCAACTCGTCGACCAGCTGCGGCCACGAATCGTTCGGCGGCTCGTGGTGGAAACCCTTCTCGACCATCACCGCCGCGAGCGCGTCGCGGTCACGCAGCTCGAGAATGTCGATGCCTGTCTGTTCGGCGATCGCTTCGTTGAGCGCAATCCGCGGCCAGGGCGCCTCGAACTTCAAGTCGCCGTCGTATCCGACCTCGTCGGCGAGCCAGGCGACGAGCGTTTCGACGTCGTCCATCACTTTGTTGTAGTCCGCGTAGGCCTCGTACCACTCGATCATCGTGAACTCGGGGTTGTGCTTGTGACTGATCCCCTCGTTGCGGAAGTCCTTGCCGAGTTCGTAGACCTTCTCGAGGCCGCCGACGATTAGGCGCTTGAGGTAGAGCTCAGTGGCGATCCGCAAGAAGAAGGGGCGGTCGAGCTGATTGTGGTGCGTCGTGAACGGGCGCGCCAGCGCGCCACCGTAAATCGGTTGCAGCACCGGTGTCTCGACTTCGATGAAACCGCGGTCGTCAAGCCACCGGCGGACTAGGGCGATGATCCGTGAGCGAAGAATGAACAGCTCGCGGGCGTCCTCGTTTGCGATTAGATCGAGTTCGCGGTGGCGATAGCGGGTCTCTACGTCGGCGAGGCCGTGGTGCTTATCCGGCGGCGGTCGAAGCGACTTTGCCAGCAGACTCCACCCCGTCGCCGCCAGCGACAGCTCGCCGCGCTTGGTGACAAATGCAGTGCCGTCGATGCCGACCAAGTCACCGAGGTCCAGTGAAGTAAGCAGTTCGAACTGCTCTTCGCCGAGCAGGTCTTCGCGCGCGTGGACCTGCATCTTGCCGCTGCGGTCAACCACATCGAGGAACGCGGCTTTGCCGTGCCCGCGGCGACCGGTCAGTCGCCCTGCGACGCGGTAAGACACGGTCGTCTCGTCGCCGGACTGCAAGTCGGTGTGGTTTGCGCGGATCTGGGACGCCGCCATCACGCCGGGGTACTCGTGCGGAAACGGTTCGATTCCGGCGTCGCGGAAGCGCTGCAGCTTGGCCTTGCGCTCGGCGATCAGTTCGTGTTCGGCGAGACCTTCGACGGCCGCGTCGGGCGTCGTGCCAGGAGTGTTTTCGTCCGCGTTCATACGCGACGGGAGCCTACAGCGCGGAGGCGCTGTTTACGCTTCGATCTTGGTGATCTTGAACTGGCGCGCGGGGCCGCGGGGAACGGGAATCTTGACGATCTCGTTGCGCTTATGGCCAATCAGCGCTTTACCGATCGGCGACTCGTTGGAGAGCTTGCCGGCGGAGATGTCGGCCTCTGAGGATCCGACGATCTTGTACTTCGACGACTTGTCGGTCTTTTGGTCCTTTAGGTGGACGGTGGCACCTACGCCGACCACGTCCTTCTCGAGATTCGACTCGTCGACGATCACGGCGGAGCGGATCTTGTCCTCTAGGCCAGCGATCCGTGCCTCGAGCATCGCCTGCTCGTTTTTGGCAGCGTCATACTCGGCGTTCTCAGAGATGTCTCCGAAATCGCGGGCTTCTTTGATGCGCTCAGCGATCTCGCGGCGGCCGCGAATCGTGAGATCTTCCATCTCAGCCTTGAGCTTGTCGTAGCCCTCTTGTGTGACGATTGTTTCTCTAGCCATCAGGAGCGGGGCAGTATAACTCTCCGCCCGGAGGGCCGTGCCAGCAGCGTCGCTTACGCCGCCACGGGGGCGTCGATCGACGAGATCGCGGCGCGAGCCTCGTCAAGCGTCGAAGTCTGCTGCAACTCGAGGTTGATTTCGTTGATTCGCGCACGGGTGTAGAACTCGCCGTCGAAATCTTTGAAACGCTCGAGGTACCACGGGTAAAACTTACGTAGATAGCGCGCCGCGCGGCCGTCCTCGTAGTGCTCGGAAGCGCGGTCGACGACCCACTGAAGCTCGCGAACCACCTCGTCCGGAGTCGGCAAGGCCTCGCGCTGGCCGAGCACCTGTTCGAACAGCCAGGGATTGCCGAGCGAGCCACGCGCCAGCATGATCGCCGCCGCGCCAGTTGTTTCCATCACCTTCGCGGCCTTCGGCGCGCTCAGCAGTCCGCCGCTGATGATCACGGGGACCGAAAGCGATTCGACGACTTCGCGAGCCAACTCGTAGTCAGGTAGACCTTTGTGCTGCTGGCTGGCGTGACGCGGATGGAAGGCGATGCCGGCCACACCGGCCTCTTCGACCAAGCGGCGAGCGAGCACCACGCCGTCACGGTCGCCCGGGTTCTTGCCGGGCCGCAGCTTTACCGTCACGGGCAAGCCGCTGC
This sequence comes from Solirubrobacterales bacterium, assembly GCA_049274915.1. Taxonomy (GTDB): domain Bacteria; phylum Actinomycetota; class Thermoleophilia; order Solirubrobacterales; family JACPNS01; genus JACPNS01. The sequence goes on along the minus strand of JBASTN010000021.1, from coordinate 14,485 downwards.
CTTCGGCTGCGGCGCGAGCGACGGCTACAGCCGTGTCGGGATCCTTCAGCATCGCGCTGCCGGCGCCGGTGCGACAGACCTTCTTCACCGGGCAGCCCATGTTGAGGTCGATCAGCTTGGCGTCGGTCTCGGCGACCTGCGCAGCGGCGTCGCGCATGATCTCGGGATCGGCGCCGAACAGCTGAACGCTCGTCGGCCCCTCCTCGGGATGCATGCGCAGAAACTCGTTGGTTGTGCGGGCGTCGCCGTAGGCGAGGCCGTGGCTTGAGACCATCTCGCTGACAGTCAGCCCGGCTCCGTAGCGCTTCGCCTGGAGGCGGACGAACCAGTTGCCGATCCCGGCCAAAGGCGCAAGCAGAACTCTGTTGGCGACGGGGATTCCGCCGATCTCCCAGCTTTCGTGAAGGCGATTCATCGTGTCCTGAGGGTAGTGGCGGGTCGATCGCGTCGCGACACCTTTGCGCGCCGATTACGTTTCAAATGCAAAACAATCCGCGATAGCCGCCGCGAGTACCGATTGCGTGTGGTTCCGAGTACGCAGATCTACGCACTACCGACAAGTACCTCACAAATCAGGGGTTTGCACTGATTCGATTCGTGCCGAAAACCCTTGTGGGCCTTGAGGAACTGCAAGAAATCATTCAAGCAGTTGCAGGGATTTGCCGAAAACGGTTAGGTGGCGCATACAGCGTGAAGTCGCTGCGCGTCATCCGCCCGATAACTCGGGCCGCGGCAGGAGGCCAGTTCGCATGAGCATCAAGCCAGATTCACGCCAAAGACCGAAGACCAGATTTACAGGGGAAGCAATGCGAAGAGCACTTTTATTGAGCAGCATCGTCGTGACGATGCTTGCGTTTGGCGCTCCGGCCGCGAGCGCTGGTGGCTGCCCCAACGCAGACCTAGCACCGCAGAACGCCGCGGAGGCCGAGAAGGCCGAGGAGGCCACGCGCTGCCTTGTCAATCGCGAGCGCCGCAAGCGCGGCCGTCGCGCACTGCGCTTCAACAACGATTTACTTGAAAGCGCCGACTGGCAGGCACAGGACATGATCAATCACGGCTACTTCGGCCACGACCGCTCTAACGGCCCGAGCTTCACCGGCCGCATCACACGCTTTGGCTACGGCGACAACTCCAACGGCTACTCACTTGGCGAGAACCTCGCCTGGGCCAGCTGCGATGGCGCCAGCGCACGCGAGATGGTCCGCATGTGGTTGGGCTCGCCCGGCCACAGGTCGAACATGTTGAACAAGAGGTTTAAGGAGCAGGCCGTCTCTGCAGTCTGGGTGGACGGCAACCAGGTCGGCGGCGAGTACGCCGGCGCGGGTCCGCTGCTGATCTACGTCAACCAGTTCGGCGCGCGCTACTAACGACGCGGTTTAACGCCGCGGTCTTACCGACGCTCGCTCAGCGCGAGTTGCGCTGGAAGATCAGCTGTAGTCCGACCAGCGTGAGCATGTCGTCGATCAGCTCGACCGTCTCGCAGAACGGAACGATGTGCCCCGACAGGCCACCGGTCGCGATGACTTGGGTCTCGTCGCCAAGCTCGTCACGCAGTCGCTCGACGATGCCGTCGATTTGAGCGGCGAATCCGTAGATCACACCTGACTGGATCGCCTCGAGTGTGGTCTTGCCGATCAGCCGCTCGGGTTCTGTCAGCTCGACTTGTGGCAACTTGGCGGCGCGCTCGGTGAGCGCGTTTAGCGAAATCTCGATGCCCGGTGCGATGATGCCGCCGAGATACTCACCGTCGGCACTGACGGCGTCGTAGGTGATGGCCGTGCCGAAGTCGACAACCACACACGGGCCGCCAAGACGGTCGTAGGCAGCAACGGCGTTGACCAGCCGGTCGGCACCCAGCTCACGCGGATTCTCGGTGCGGATTGGCATTCCGGTTTTTAGCCCAGGACCGACGACGATGCACTCCTCGCCGAGGTAACGCTCCGACATCTCCACATACTCGGGCACGACCTTCGGAACGGTCGAGCTGGCGATCACATCATCGATGTCGCCGAACGACAGCCCGCGCAGCGCGAGCAGGTTGGTGTAGCTGGAGGCGAGCTCGTCGGCCGTCGCGTCGCGGTCGGTCGCGTGGCGCCAGTGTTCGAGCAGCCTGCCGTTTTGGAATGCGCCGAGGTGCGTCTGGGTGTTTCCGATGTCGACGGCGAGCAGCAAAGTTGGTCCGTTTCTGTGAGCGATGATCCGGCGAATGGCAAGACGGCTCTGTGTCACTATCCCCCGACCGCTCGTTGAAAGACTGTAACCGCAAAGTAAGTACGGAGCCGGATTTATTGGGACTTCGAGACAAGATCGGCCCGACCGTTAATGACCCAAAAGGTCTGAAGGAGCGAGTCAAGCCAGCGGCGCGGCAGGTGATTCGCCGACTGCCGGGCCGTCGGGTGCGCTGGGGAACACTGCGCCGCACCAAACCGTTCAGCGATCACTTCGGCTGGGATCGCGGCGTGCCGGTCGACCGTTTCTACATCGAGGGCTTCCTCGAGCGCAACAAGCAGTACATCCGCGGCGACGCGCTGGAAGTGCGCGGTCCCGGTTACGTCAAGAAGTACGGGGGTGACGGTGTCACCAAGGTGCATGTCGTAGACATCGATCCGGCGAACCCGCAGGCCACGCACGTGGCCGATCTCGGAGTTGAAGGCTCCGTGCCGTCGGCGGCCTACGACTCGATCGTCTTCACGCAGACGCTGCACTGCATCCCCGACGACGAGGCCGCGATGCGCAACCTCTGGAACTCACTGCGACCGGGTGGCACGATGCTCGTGACGGTGCCGTCGACGATCCGCATCGACAACGAACTGCCCGACAGTGACTACTGGCGATACACGCCGATGGGGCTCGAGTGGCTGATCCGCAAGGTCGCCGGTCCGGATGCGGTGATCCACGCCGAGGGCCACGGCAACGCGCTCACGGCGATCGCGTTTCTCGCCGGCATCGCGCAGGAAGAGTTGAGCGCACGCGAGATCGCGGTTGAGGATTCGAACTTCCCGATCGTCGCCTGCGCGCGAGTGATGAAGTCGAGCTGAGCGTGGCGTCCGACGCGTCGACTGACCGCTCGGTAGGATGGCCGACGGCGTGACGAAGATCTATTACATCCCCGGTTCGCACCCTTGCAACGCCGTGTTCGCTGCGGCCGACTTAAAGGGGATCAAGTACAAGAAGGTCGTCGTGATCCCGCCGGCGCACCGGGCGCAGATGACGCTGATGTTCGGCAACCGCACCGTGCCGGCGATGAAGTTCACGGATCCGGTCAGTGGTGCCACCGAGAAGGTCCAGACCTCACGCGCGATCATGCGCACCCTCGATTCGCTGGTTCCCGAACCGCCGCTCTACCCGGCCGACTCCGGCGAACGCGAGCGCGTGCTTGCCGCCGAGACCTGGGCCGACGGAGATTTTCAGGACATCGGCCGCCGGCTGGTCTGGGCCGCGCTACTGCGCTCGCCTAGCTCGATGCTCTCGTACGGCGCCAACGACCGTGTACCGCTGCCAAAGATCGCCCAGCGCATCGCCGCCAAACCGGTTTCTTGGATTCAGAGCAAACTCAACCGCGCGAGTGATTCGAACGTGCGTGAGGATCTGGCGAACCTGCCGGCGCTGCTCGATCAGGTCGATGGATACATCGCCGACGGGGTGATCGGTGGCGAAGTGCCCAACGCCGCTGATCTGCAGATTGCCGCCTCGCTGGCACTCTGGATGTCGATCGACGACATTCGCCCGGCGATCGAGGGGCGACCCGCGGAGGCCTTGGTGCAGCGACTTTTCCCGAGCGAATCGGGCCGTGTTCCCGCCGGCACGTTGCCAAGCGAGTGGCTTGCGCCGCTGCGCGGTAGCGTGACCGCTGCCGCCGTCTAGAAGTCGCCAACGCGCTCGACGGCCTGATCGGCCACTGCTTCGAGTAGATCAGCTGCGGGGGTCCCTGCGGGTGGCAGGGTGAGTTGCGGGTCGAGTTCGAGTAGTGGCTCTAAAACGAAGCGGCGCGTCGCGATCTCACGGTGCGGGAGCGTCAGGCGTTCATGCTCGAATGTCAGGTCACCGACCAGTAGAACGTCGATGTCGATCGGACGCGGACCGTGACGAACGCCCTGCGGGTCGCGGCCGTGCTCACGCTCGATCTGCTTGCAGAGATCGAGCAACGCCAACGGCTCAAGGTCGGTCTCAACCTGCAGCGCGCTGTTGAGAAAGTCGGGCTGATCAAGGATCTCGCCCTGCGGCGCGGTTACGTAAAGCGAGGCACGCTTGAGGATCGTGATACCGGCCGCTTCGAGCGCCTTCGCGGCCGCACGCAGGTTGGCCGCGCTGTCACCGACGTTGGAGCCGAGACCGAGATAGGCGACCACGCCGCCTAGCGCTCTTTCCAGACCTCGACCGAGACGTCGCCGACCGGCAGCGGGATCGGCGGCTGCGGCTTGGTGCAGCGCACCATCACCGAGTCGACGCCGAAGTGATCCATCAGCCGGTCGCAGATCGCCGAGCCGAGCCGCTCCAGCGTCTTGTAGGAACGATCTTGGGCGGCAAGCCAGACCTGTTCGCAGACCGCCGCGTAGTCGACAGTGTCGTCGATCTCGTCGGTGACGGTTGCGTCGCAGATCTCGAGCTCAAAACTGATGTCGATCAGCAGCCGCTGACCGATTTCGCGCTCGGCAGCCGTGACGCCGTGGTGCGTATATACGGACAGGGCGGTGATGTCGATGCTGACCGAGGTCTCGAGTGACTCCTCGAGGTCGTCGAGGTCGTCGTCGGAATCGTCATCGTCCTCAGTGTCGTCGGCAGATTCCGTCGCGCCATTGGATCCGGCCGGAACCTTGTTCGCGCGTGCGGAGTCGTCGCTCTGGCCGTTGATCGCGTCGTCGGCCTCAGTGCCGGTCGCGTCATCGGCGAGTTCTTCTTCGCCGGGCTTGTCAGTGCCGTGCTGGTTGGGGTCCTTGGCCATCGATGCAGCCTAGTTGAGCTGCACCGCTCGCCGCGCGACTTACGCGGCGTTGCGCGCTACTCCGCCGTGGTGTGCTCAGCGACGCCGGTGATGGCGTCCGCAACTGCTAGCGACTGCGCGGCCTCAGCCACGTCGTGCACGCGAAACACGCTCGCGCCGCGTTCCAGGGCCAACACGTTGGCTGCGATCGTCCCCGGCAGGCGATCGGCAACCTCCACCCCGCTCGTTCCACTGTCCTGGGCGATCTTCGAGAGGAACGACTTGCGACTGACACCGATCACCACCGGGCGTCCGAGCGCGACGATCTTGCCGAGTCCGGAGAGCAGCTCGAGATTGTGCTGGAGGGTCTTGCCGAAACCGATGCCGGGATCGAGTTGGATGCGATGTTCGGGCACCCCCTCGGCGACTGCGAACTCCATGCGCGACTCGAGGTAGGCGCAGACGTCGTCGACGACGTTGACGTACTGCGGATCGTTCTGCATAGTGCGCGGTTCGCCCTGCATGTGCATCAGGCAGCAGTCGGTCTTGGCGTCGGCGACGAAGCCAGCGAGCTCCGGGTCGTGCGTGAAGGCCGACACGTCGTTGACGTAGGTGGCGCCCGCCCTAACCGCGGCCTCAGCGACTGCGAGTTTCATCGTGTCGATTGAGATCTGTAGGTTCGGCTGAGAGCGGCGAACCATCTGAATTACGGGCTCGGTGCGCTCGATCTCGGCCTCAGCACCGACGGGCGGCGCGCCGGGGCGAGTTGACTCGCCTCCGATGTCAACGATCGCGGCACCGGCAGCGACGAGGCCGTCAGCGTGAGCCGCAGCCGACAGAGCGTCGGGATAGGCATCGCCGTCAAAGAACGAATCGGGCGTCACGTTGAGCACGCCCATGATCTTGAACTCACGCGGGGTCACGGATCAATCTTATTTACTGGCTTGTGTCGCGCCAGCGTGGGCAGCCGGTAGGCCGCGCGTGGGTTCAGGACGACGCGCCGGTGGCGGAACTCGGCGCGGGCTCGCACTCGCGGCCGAGCGGCAGCACGAGATGCCCGCTTGGGCCGCGGCGCTCAGAGACGATCTCGAATCGCAGGCAAAGTGCCGGTTCACGCGTGTACATCGCGCCGGCAAAACCCGTGAACGGTGGCTGCTTCTCGCCACTGAAATATGGCTCTTCTTTTGGCGTGCAGCCGCTGAACCTGACGACCTGAGCCAGTTTGTCAAAAGAAACATCGCGATCCTCCTCGGTGAACATCAAGCGAGCCTCGTCGCGCTGGTCTGGATCGACGATCGCAACGAGCGACCGATCGAACGTGACCCATGCCGGCACTTTCCACCCGTAGTAACCCTTGAGGATGCCAGTGCGCACTTTCTGGCCCGGAGAGTTAGCCCAGAACGACAGCTGCGCGGCATCAACGGTGACCGAGTATTCACCCTTGCTTACAGACATCCCAGCGGTGCGATCCGGCCACACACGCTGGGCGCACGCGACGTTGCCGTCGATCGGGTCGCGTAGACCGCCGCCGCTCTGCACGACCGGCTTGTCATCGTCCCCACAGCCACCGCCGACAAATGCCGTCACCAGCAGCGCAGCTGCGCTTAACCACTTCCTCCCGAAACTCATCGCGGCGAATCTACCGGCGACCGATGACATCCGAGCCGGATGCCGAGCCAGGCGTCAAACTCTCCCTATCGCCACACGCATAGACGGGCTAAGCGTCCGCGCCGCCGCCGGCGAGGCCGGGGCGAGGCAGTGGGGTCGGGCGCGTGCCACGACCCGGGACCGGGCGCTCGGGCAGCGGGCGACCCTCGGGCTCCGGCGTGGCCGGGGGCTCGGGTGCCTTAAAGACTTCATCCTCTGGCTTGCCTTCGAGCAGCGCGAGGAACTGGTCCGACTCGATCGTCTCTTGGCGGACGAGGATCTTGCTGATGCGGTCGAGCTGTTCGCGGTGCTCTTCGAGGATGCGGTGCGCGGTCTGGTGCGCGTTCTCGACTAGGCGGCGCAGCTCGGAGTCGATCTCGGAAGCGATCTCGTCTGAGTAGTCAGGCTCGCTGGAGAACTCGCGGCCGAGGAACGGCTGGCCGTGGTCGTGACCGAAGACACGCGGTCCGAGCTTCTCGCTCATGCCGAAGCGCATCACCATCTGCTTGGCGGTCGCGGTGACCTTTTCGAGGTCGTTGGATGCGCCGGTGGTGATCTCCTTGAAGATGATTTCCTCGGCGGCGCGCCCACCGAGCGTCATCGCCATCGTGTCGGTCAGCTCGCTGCGTGAGGTCAGGAACTTGTCCTCGCTGGGCATGCTGATCGTGTAACCGAGCGCCTGGCCACGGTTGATGATCGAAATCTTGTGAACCGGATCGCAGTTGGGCAGGAAGTGCCCGACCAGCGCGTGGCCCATCTCGTGGTACGCCGTGATCAGGCGTTCCTTGTCGCTCATCAGACGCGACTTCTTCTCGGGGCCCGCGATCACGCGCATGATGCCCTCTTCGAGGTCGGCGTCGCCGATCGCCTTGCGGCCGTGGCGCGCCGCAAGCAGGGCGGCTTCGTTGATCAGGTTGGCGAGGTCGGCGCCGGTAAACCCGGGCGTTTGACCGGCGAGCTTCTCGAGCTCGATGTGCGGCTCCATCGGCTTGCCGCGGGTGTGAACCTTGAGGATCTGCGTGCGGCCCTTGCGGTCAGGACGGTCGACGACGACCTGGCGGTCGAAGCGGCCCGGGCGCAGCAGCGCCGGGTCGAGCACGTCGGGGCGGTTGGTCGCGGCGATCAGGATGACGTTGTCCTTGGTCTCGAAACCGTCCATCTCGACGAGCAGCTGGTTGAGCGTCTGCTCACGCTCATCGTGACCGCCGCCCATGCCAGCGCCACGGTGACGGCCGACGGCGTCGATCTCGTCCATGAAGATGATGCAGGGGCTGTTCTGCTTGGCCTGTTCGAACAGGTCGCGCACACGTGATGCGCCGACACCGACGAACATCTCAACGAAGTCGGATCCGGAGATCGAGAAGAACGGCACACCGGCCTCGCCAGCGATCGCGCGGGCGAGCAGCGTCTTGCCGGTGCCCGGAGGTCCGAACAGCAGCACGCCCTTCGGGATCCGCGCACCCAGCGCCTGGAACTTGCGTGGGTCTTCGAGAAACTCTTTGACTTCTTGCAGTTCTTCGACTGCCTCTTCGACTCCGGCGACATCCTTGAAGCCGATCTTCGGTGTGTCGGCGCTCATGCGACGGGCGCGGCTCTTGCCGAAGCTCATTACGCGTGAGCCACCGCCACCCTGCATGCGGCCGAGGATGAAGATCCAGAAGGCCAGCAGCAAAATCATGATGATGATCGTCGGCAGAAGCGAGTTGATCAGACTGCTCTTGGCTTCCTCGACATCGAACTTGACGTTCTTTTTACGCAGGTCCGCCATCAAAGTCGGGGCGTACTCGGGCGGGTAGCCGACGGTGTATGTGCGATCGGCCTTGGGGACGCTCTTGACCTGCGTCACCTTGAGCGAATTGTCGCGCGTGCCGAGCTTGGCGCTGGCAACTTTGCCTGCGGCCAGCTGGGCGGAGAAGTCACTGAAGGTTTGCTTCTTCTCGGACTTGTTGCCAGAGTTGAAGAACTGCATTCCGAAGAAGACGATCAGCAGCACCATGATGATCGGAATCCACGCGCGCTTGATGCTTTGGTTCATCGCTATATACCTCTGAGTTTGCGCCTGAGCTGGCGCCCCCGATGAAAAACCCGCCCTAAACGGCGGTTTCGAAAGAGGCTACCAGTGGAGTCCGCATGGGACGCCGATGCAACTGATGATTCGACCCTTCGGGGCTACTGCTTTAACACTGCCACGTAGGGCAGGTTGCGAAGGCGCTGGTTGTAGTCGAGTCCGTAGCCGACGACGAACTTGTCTGCGATTTCGAAGCCGGTGTATTTGAGGTCTGGATCGACCTTGAAGCGAGAAGGCTTGGTCAACAGTGCGCAGACTTCAAGGGTCTTGGGGCTACGCGCACCGAGCGCCTTAAGCAAGTAGCTGAGCGTCAAGCCGCTGTCGACGATGTCTTCGACGATCAACACATGACGATCCTCGATCGGCTCTTCGAGGTCTTTGAGGATGCGCACGACGCCGCTGCTCTCGGTGCTCGAGCCGTAAGACGAGACGGCCATGAAGTCGACCTCACACTCGACATCGATGTGGCGCATCAGGTCGGCGAGAAAGAACAACGCGCCCTTAAGAACACCGACCAGCAGGATCGATTCGCCCGCGTAGTCCTCGGTGATCTGATGGCCGAGAGCGACCACGCGTTGGCGAAGATCGTCGGGCTGGACGAGAATCTCGCCGATCTCTTCGGGAAGCGCCATCTCGCTGGAGTGTATTTACGTACGCGTGGCCGTCAGAATCGCGGCCGGCGCAGTGTCGGCTGCCGGGGCTACGTCTTCGGCGATCGCGAGCCCGGGGATCCAAGCGATGCGTTCGCCACTGCAGACGATCGGATAGCTGTCACGCAGGGCCCGCGGGACCTTTTGATCGACGAAGAGGTCTTGTAGCGACTTACTGCCCCCGAGGCCGGCCGGTCTAATCCGATCGCCGGGGTTGCGCGCACGAACCGACAGTCCGGCGGCGACAGTCGGCGCGTCGAGTGATGCCTGTTCGGCAGCAGTGCTTGGCTCGTGCGCCGCCGCAGCGCTCGCCGCGATCAGCCAATCGCCGAACTCGAGCTCACCCGGAATCGCCAGCGTTGCGACGGGCGGTGGCGGCGCAGTCTCGCCAGCGAGCGAGACGAGGCCGTGTTCGACCGTCAACTCCGCGCCGTCGATCTGCACGATTCGCGCACCACGTGCTTCGACGGCGTGACTTAGAACTACGTCGAGAGCGTTGGCGGCGGCGGGGACGCGTGTACCGGTGAGACTCTCCACGTAAGCGCGAAGCACCAGGCGTGCCAGCGCTGCCGGCATCGTCGCGAGCTCGGCGATCACCAACCGAGCGTTGTTGTCCGTTGCTGTCGCGAGCAGTTGCCCGACGATCCCGTCCAGCGCTTCGCGTTCGCGTTCGAGTTCGCGGATCGTGCGCAGGAAATTGTCGATCGCGGCGGGGTGTAATTCGGCCGCGCCGGCGAGTAAGTCGCGAGCGCGCGCTCGTGCGAATCGCGGATCGTCGTTACTGGCGTCCTCGCGCCACTCAAATCCGTTTTGCTCACACCAGCGTCGAAGATCTGCCCGGCGCACGCCCAGCAGCGGTCGAACGATTCGACCGCGACGTTCGGGGATGCCCGACAGCGCTCGGCTACCCGGCGAGGCGAACATTCGATAGAGCACCGTTTCGGCTTGGTCGTCGGCTGTGTGGGCGACCACGATCGAGCGACATCCCAGTCGGTCGCCGAGCGACTCGGCGGCCTCGTATCGGACCTTCCTCGCGCGGTCGTGAAGGTTGCCGGAGGCCTGCGGATCGAGTTCGACGCGTTCGACGTGTAGTTCGACGCCGAGACGGTCGCAAAGCTCGCGACAAAAGGTCTCATCCGCGTCGGATTCGGGTCCGCGAAGTCCGTAGTTGACGTGTAGCGCGACGAGCTTTTCCGGGCCTCGCTGGGTTACCAATAAACCCAGTAAACCAACGGAATCGCCGCCTCCCGAGAGCATCAAAAGTAGGCGTTCCTCGGGAGGCCAAATCTCGCTGAAATCATCCAAACCGGGTAGGTCGATCATGAAAACCTTGCTTTTGGTCGAACACAAGTCCAAATTACGCCTTGTTCATAGGGCTAAGGGCCAGGAATCCCGACATCTATGTCGTGCCTGTTGCTCGCACACTACCTCGGCCCCGCGCAGGCGCCGCGCTCGGACTCTCGACTGTCCTGATCGCAGTCCTAGCCGCATTCCTCGCCGCACCATCCTTCGCTGCCGCCGGCGCCGCGCCAAACGAGTTGATCGTCAAGTTCGACGCCGGCACCAGCCGTGCTGAGAGCCGCGCGATCGTCGCCGACACCGACAGCTCAATCGAGCAACGCCTGCCGGGGCGCACCGCCGTCGTTGACGTGCCCGCCGATCAGAGCGTCACGCAGGTCGCCACGGCGCTGGGCACACAAGACGGCGTCCTTTACGCCGAACCAAACTTCACCGTCACGCGCAGCAGCACCAGCAACGACAGCTTCCTCAACGACGGCACGCTCTGGGGTCTGCTGAAGACCAAGGTCCCGCTTACTTGGGGCGTCACCCGCGGTGCCGGAATCACGGTCGCCGTGCTCGACAGCGGCATCGCACTTTCCAACCCTGACCTCGTCAACAACGTTTGGCAGAACACCGCCGAGATCGACAACGGCGCCGACGACGACGGCAACGGCTTTGTCGACGATCTCTACGGCGCCGACTGGGTCCACCGCGACGGCACACCCGACGACGAGGAGGGCCACGGCACTCACGTCGCCGGCACGATCGCCGCAGCTGCCGACGATGGCAACCCAAGCGTCGGCGTCGCGCCGAGCGCGCGCGTGATGCCGCTGAAGTTTCTCGATGGCCGAGGCGCAGGCAGCGTCTCCGACGCACTTGCTGCGATCGACTACGCCGTCACCCACGGCGCCTCAGTGATCAACGCCAGCTGGGGCGGCCCCGATTTCAGCCGCGCCCTCCAGGACTCGGTTGATCGCGCTGGCCAGGCAGGTGTCGTGTTTGTCACCGCCGCCGGCAACGACGGTTCGGACAACGACAGCGCCCCGATCTATCCCGCTTCATTCGATCTTCCCAACGTAATCTCGGTCGCAGCGACGACCCGACAGAACGAACTCGCCGACTTCTCCAACTACGGACAAAGCGTCGACATCGCCGCCCCGGGCGTCGACATCTACAGCACCGTCGGTGACAGCTACGAGTCTTGGAGCGGCACTTCGATGGCCGCACCGCACGTCGCCGGAGTCGCGGCACTGCTGAAGTCGACCGAGCCCACCGCAGCGGCCGCGACGATCGTCCAAGCGATCGAAGCCGGTGCCCGCCCGGTCGCCGATCTGATCGGCAAAGTCAAGACCAACGGCGTCCTCGACGCCGCCCGCAGCTTCCGGATGATCGGCCACGAGGTCGGCGACACCGTCGGCCCCCGCTCGTTCCGCTTGAAGAAGCCGGGTAAGAAGGTCACCGTCGGCCGCGGCGGAAAGGTCAAGTTCTCTTGGTCACGCGCGTTCGATGAGGACCTCTCCGGATACGAGATTTACGTCAACGGCCGTCTCAAGGCCACAATTGACGACCCGGACGGAGCCGGTGCCGCGATCGCCAAGACGTCGGCCAAGATCAGGGTCGGCGCGGGCAAGCTGCGCTGGAGCGTCGTTGCAGTCGACGAGGCCGGCAACGAGCGCAAGGCCAAAAGCGGCAAGAGCCGCGGCCGCGTCGCCGTCAGCCGCAAGCGCTAAGCGCTCGCAAACTCTTCTAGCTCGTCCCGTGCCCTAGCTGCGCGGTTCGACGCGAAACAGTTCGACCGGAGCATCAAAGCCCTTCAGTCGGACTTTCCCGATCGATACGAAGCGCAGCCCGGCTGCGGCGCGATTGGGAATCTGGGCGCGCAGCTGGTCGGTCGCCAGCGCCTCTTCGGCGTCGGCCCTGTTGAGCACGCGGGCAGCCATGTTGATGGCGCCACCGAAGTAGTCGCCGTCGCGGTAGAGCGCCTCACCGAAGTCCAGACCGATGCGCAGCTTGAAGGGAGTCTCCTCTTCGGCGGCGAGCGCCACGGCCCAGCTGGTCAGCTCGGCCGGCTCGGAGCCGACGACCATCGCGCCGTCACCGGTCAGCTTGATCAGTCGCGCCGAGTCCGGCAGCGTCGCCTGGATGTGGTTGCGCAGCTGGTCGGCCTGTTCGAATGCCTTCTCGACGCCGGCCTGCTCGGTGTAGCGCGTAAAGCCGGAGATGTCGACGAAGCAGATCGTGACGTCGAGCCGCCCGGTGCCGCCGCGCGAACCGCGGATCCGATCGCCCTGTACGTTGGCGATCTGGATCTGCTCGGTGTACTGCTGCAAGAAGCGCGAGTGCATGTACTCAAAAAGCGGCGACATGTGCGGCAAAACCGCCTCGATCATCGCCCCCATCACCTGCGAAATCTCCTTCGACTGTGCGCCGCTCTCGAGCATCGGCTCGTGTACGAACATGCGGATCAGGCGCGACTCGGCGTCGGCGATGTCGGCGAACGATTTCGCCGCCACGCGGATTACTTGAAGCAGTGCTCCGACCGGAACACCGGCGTCGAGCACTTCGGCGACCCGCTTGAGCGCCTCGACGTCCATCTCGGTCGCCTTGTTAATTGACTCGGTCGAGAAGCCGAGCGAGATCCAGATGCGCTCCGCGAGCTCGGGCTTCATCTTGGCCGCTTTAGCGGCCTCCCTGAGCGTGAAGATCTGCGTCTCCGGCGCGAACAGGCCATCGGCGGCACCGAGCACCAAGCGACCGTCGCTGGCCGCTTTGACGATCTCTTCAAGTGGTTGACCGCTACGACGAAGCTGGGCGACGATGCGAGCGTGCGCAGCCGCGGCCGGAGTCCATTCGCCGTGATGCTGCGGAATCGCACCTGCCTTGACCCAACGCTTGAGCGTGCCGACTGAGACACCAGCACGTTCGGCGACGTGCTCGGCGGAGATCGTCGGCGTAGCCGAATCCGGCATGTCGTCGGATCGCCGCTTCGGCGAGGCGTCGGCGCTGCTTCCGCGACGCGGTTTGGGCTTGGTTTCTGACATCGCGACCTACTCGCTTGATCCATGCGCTCCGGTCCGTCGAGCTGGCGCACGGGGCGCCGTCGGTACCGGGCATTAGTTCTGACTGGGGCTCATTTTCGCAGGACCGTGTGACGATCCCCCCATCGACCGTTCAGCATACGGGCGTCAGACCACGGAAATTCCGTGGATTTCACTAGCTCGGCCGGCGCGATACCGACCGAGCGTGGAACAAATGCGGCCTACTTGGCCGGAGACTTGACGGTCGCCTTGCGGGCGGCCGGGCCGCGCGGAGCGGGCTTTGCGGTTGTCGCGGCACGCTTACTGACTGCGGATGCGGTCCTGCGGGTCGGTGCCTTCGCGGTTGGTTTCTTTGCTGCTGAAGTGGTCTTCTTTGCCGCCGGAGTGGCCTTCTTGGCGGCCGGCTTCTTGGCGGCGGGTTTTTTCGCCGCAGGCTTTTTAGCTGCGGGCTTCTTGGCCGCAGGCTTCTTGGCGACGGGCTTCTTGGCGGCCGGGCGCGAAGCAGACGCTGTCTTGCGAGCCGCAGTCTTTACTGCCGGCTTGCTCTTTGCGCCGGTTCGGCCGTTAGTCGAACGACTGGATCCCGGACGCACACGCGTTTCGAGATCGGCGAGCCGCTTCTCGAGCGACTCGATACGACTGCGCGTCGCCTTCAGCTCACTGCTGGCGGCGGAACGAATCTCATCGCCGGCACGAGTCACCTCGTCCATCGCGCTCTTGCGCCAGCGGTCGGCCGCGCCGACCGCCTCGTCGACGAGCTCCGAAGCGCGGTCGCGGTTGAACCCGCCGTCGCCGAATGTCTGTTCGAACGTCTTCTCGACGGCCGAACGAAGTTGGTCAGTTATGCCCTGCACTGTTTTTTTGTTAGAAGCCATGCGGC
>JBASTN010000020.1:0-4449 GCA_049274915.1 Solirubrobacterales bacterium | reverse complement strand
GATCTCGGCAAATGGACGTTTGAGATCGAGCAGCGCGGACTCACTAAGATGACGCCTTCCACTAGGCGGGATGTCCGAGTGGTTAAAGGAGACGGGCTGTAAACCCGTTGGCTCTGCCTACGCAGGTTCGAATCCTGCTCCCGCCATTTGCTTACGGCCGCTTGATCGGGGCCTCGATGTATTTGCGGAGGGCCTCGCGACTGATCTCGCTGATCGAGCGGTTTTCTTTTTCGGCTCGGTCGTGGAGTGCCTGCGAGAGGTCTTCGTCGAGGCGGATCTGAAGGCGCGGGGATTGGCCGGATTTGCCGAGGCTAGGGCGACCTCGCCGGACGCGCTTCCATGTGTCCAAGTCGAGACCGGCCTCCGCTTCGTTTGCCAGTTGTTCCAACGCCTCTGGAGTTAGATCGGCCCCCTCTAAAGTTCTCAAATTCGCCATCTCGCTGCCTCCTGATACGCCGCCATATAGCGCGGGCGCAATCGCATTGCATGAATGATCAAGATGTCGAAATCATTCACCTTCACCGCCAACACTTCTATCGGTCGACCGTGTTGGTCATCGCCTAAGAACGCGAGCCTTGTGGCGGTGCGACGATCCGACCCTTTCGGCGGTGGCTCCTCGAGCCATTGTCCACAATGCTCAACGACGAACAACACGCTCGCACGTGAAATTCGATGCTTTCTCGCCGATCTCGCAAACCTGATTCCCACACATCGATCGTAATTCTTTTTGTGTGACACAAATAATACAGGAAAGCGAAATGTTTGTCACGTTCCTGCGCGTGACGCGGTGCGACTACGGCTGCAACCGCTGCCACTCCCAGCTCGCCGTATCGGTCAGCGTGTACTCCAGTCTTCGGTGCACGCGCGCCGGATCTCCCTGCCAGAACTCGATCCGCGTCGGCGCGATCCGATAGCCCGTCCAACGGTCAGGGCGATCAACCGGCCGCCCGGCCGCGATGATGCGGGCGACGTCGGATCGGAAAACATTGTCGTCGATCAGCGGCTCGCTTTGGTGTGATGTGACGGCGCCGGCGCGCGAGGCGAGCGGGCGCGCCGACCACAGCGCATCCGACTCGGCGGCGTCGAGCGGTGCGACCGGGCCGGCGATGTGGAGCTGTTGGCGGAACTCTTGCCAGTAAAAGGTCGCCGAAGCGTGCGGGTTGGCGGCGATGTCGTGGCCTTTGCGGCTGGTGGTTTGGCTGACGAAGGTCAGGCCGCGTTCGTCGAAGCCCTTGAGCAGCACGAATCTGGACGACGGGATGGCGTCGGCGTCGGCGGTGGCGAGGACGAATGCGCCGGGCTCGCGGATTCCGCGGTCGATCGCGCGAGCAATCCACGCTTCCGCCAGCGCCAACGGCTCGGCCGGCGGGATCGCAAACTCAGGCAGATCCCCGAGTCCCTCGCCGGTGAGCGACTGCAAGGAGACGCGGGAGAGATCGGTCATCGGGGTCGCCGCTTACCGGTTAAACAGCTTGAAGATCTTCGCCGAAGCCGCCTGGTAGGCGGCGTACTCACTTGCGTGGGCGTCGCTGAAGCCGGCCACGCGCTAGAAGTTGCGCAGGGCGATCGCCTCGGGCAACCGCTTGAGCTGCTTGAGCGAGCTGTGCTCGATCTGGCGAACGCGTTCGCGGGTGAGGCTGAGCTCGGTGGCCACCTCGTCGAGCGTGGCGGGCTTGCGGCCGTCGAGTCCGTAACGCATCTCGATCACCTTGCGGTCGCGGTCGCTGAGCATCGAGAGCGCACGCCAGACCGTCTCGCGCTGGATACTTTCGGCGGCGGCTTCGTCGGGCGACTCGGCGGTCTTGTCTTCGACAAGGTCGATCAGTTCGCTGTCTTCCTGGTCGCCGACTGACTTCTCGAGCGACACGGGCTGCTGCGCAAAGCGCATCAGCTCGCGCACTTCGATCACCGGCCACTTCAGTTCGGCGGCGATCTCGTGCGGCTCGGGCTCGCGGCCGAGCTTCTGGACGAGCTGGCGCTCCATGTTGGTGATCGTGTTGAGACGTTCGACCATGTGCACCGGAATTCGGATCGTGCGCGCCTTGTCGGCGACGGCACGGCTGACGGCCTGGCGGATCCACCAGGTCGCGTAAGTCGAGAACTTGAAGCCGCGGCGATAGTCGAACTTCTCGACCGCGCGGATAAGACCGAGCGAGCCTTCTTGAATCAAGTCGAGCAGCGTTAGCCCGCGGCCGACGTGGTTCTTGGCGATGCTGACGACGAGACGCAGGTTGGCCTCGACCATCTGCTGCTTGGCGCGGTCGTCGCCGCGCTCGATGCGCTTGGCGAGCTCGACCTCTTGCTCGGCGGTCAGCAGGTCGACGCGGCCGATTGAACGTAGGTACAGACGCAGCGAGTCGACGCCGGCGTCGGAGACGAACTCTTCTTGTTTGGCGGTCGCCTTGGCGCGCGGGACGGCGGCCTTGACCTCGGTCTCGACCTCGGTCGGCGCGCTGTCGCCGCCGACAAGCTCGATCCCTTGTTCGATCAATTCGGTGCGCAGCTCTTGGACCTGCTCGGTGGTCAGCTCTGCGTCAATCTGGGTCTCGATCTCTTCGATCGATACGTAGCCGCGATCGCGCCCGGCGGTGATCAGGTCGTCGATGCCGGCGACGCTGGAACCTTCGGAGGCGTCGTCTGCGGCGTCAGGGGTGACCTTCACGGAAGCGCCTGATTTGCTGGCCACTTTGGCCGCGGCCTTGCCAGCGGGCGTAGCGGCGGAGGTAGTGGCGGGCTTGGTGTCGGGCTTGGTGTCGGGCGCAGCTTCGCCGGCCTGGTTGAGTTCCCCTGCTTGATCCGGTTCAGCCATTACGTCCATCCCTCTTTAATCCCCGAAGCCCGCGGCGCTATGTCGAGCTAAAACGCCGCCTTCGATCAAAGCTAGCACGAGTCTAGGCCTGGATTCGCGGCACGGCAACGACCCTGGAAATCGGTCACTTTTGTTGACTCAAACGGCGTCGTCGAGGTGCTCGAAGCCGACTTTCAACGGCTGTGCGGCGCTAGAGTCGAACCTATGACCACTCCTTCCGACAGCATCTCTCAGGCGACCGCAGAATCGTTCGCAGGCGCACCATTCGACGCCGCCAACCCACGCCGCGACGTTCAGTCTGAGCGCCCGCGGGTAACCGCGACGCTGTCCCGCGTCGGCGTCACCAACGTCGAGAAGATCGTGCGCATCGGCGCAGATGGCGAAGAGAACCTTTTTCACGCCAAGCTCGACTGCTTCGTCGACCTCGGCGCCGCCCAGAAGGGCGTCCACATGTCGCGCTTTGAAGAGGTCGTCAACGAGGCGATTGAAGAGGTCGTGTTGCAGCAAGCGTTCCGTGCCGAGGTTCTTGCGGGGAATATCGCCGAGATCGTGCGAGCGCGTCAAGGTGGCGCCCGCGCCGAGGTCTCAATCGAGGCACGCTACCCCGAACACAAAAACGCCCCGGTCTCGGGCGTGCGGACGCAGGAGATCTACACGATGTTCGGGACCGCAGTTGCGTCGGAGCATGGGACGCGTCGATTGGTCGGCGTGCAAGGACATGGCATGACCGCCTGTCCGTGCGCGCAGGACTTGGTCGCGGAGCGGTCGCACGCTCGCCTGACCGAGCAGGGGTTCGATGAGGATCAGATTTCGAAGATTTTCGATGCCGTACCCGTCGCGACGCATAACCAGCGCGGTCTGGCGAGTCTTCACGTCGGGTGCCCGGAGGCCTACGAGGGTGTGATCGACGCGGCCGTCTTGCTGCAGATCGCCGAGCGCTCGATGAGTTCGGAGATCTACGAACTGATGAAGCGCTCCGACGAGGTCGAGGTCGTCGAGAAGGCCCATCGCAATCCGCGATTCGTCGAGGACTGCGTGCGCGAGATGATCTCCGGCGTGGTCGCAGAGTTCGGCGAGTCGCTGGGCGAAAACGCTTTCGTGTTTGCCCGGCAGGAGAACCTCGAGACGATCCACCAGCACAACGTGGTGGCGGAGCGATATGGATTGCTCAGCGAGATCGCTGCGGAACTGCGCGGCGAGGGTTCGCCGGTGCGACACCTAACGCGACGAGAGTGGCTGGACGCGGTTTAGATTTGCGGCGCGCCCGCCAGCGCCTGCCGGCCGACGCCTCCACAGAATCCGGCTTGCGAATCGGGTTTCCCGCAGCAAAGTCTCACCTTGCAGCGCGCAGCAAGGTGAGACTTTGCTGCAACTTTCGGCTCTGCGATACGGCTCGGACTACCCCGAGGAATCCATCCGCTTCCCCGTGTTGACGAAGTAGTCGAGGCCGGTGACCACGGTCACGACGACCATCGCCCAGACCGCTACGTCGACCCAGGTCGCTGGCGCCGCGACGATCACGATCAGCACGACGAACGACTGCACAACAGTCTTGATCTTCCCGTACTGGCTCGCCGACATCACGCCGTTGCTCGCCTGGAACATGCGCAGGCCGGTCACGGCGAATTCGCGGGCCAGCA
>JBASTN010000019.1:0-5765 GCA_049274915.1 Solirubrobacterales bacterium | reverse complement strand
GCGCACCGCGCGCCGCCCACTGGTCATGTTCATCGCGTCGGGCAACAAGCCGAAGCCGTAGCTCTTGATGATCTCCGGTGAGTGGCCGGCCTCGGTCAAAGCCTCGGCGGCGTTCTTGCACGGATGGCCGCCTGGACGCGGTGTCTGGAACGTGCCGTAGCAAACGTAGAGTTTCATTTCGGTGACGGTATCCGCGATGGCCCCCGCAACGGCTGGGCGCGCTTTAAGCCCGTGAGTCGTGAACCACCAGCACCGGACGCTTGCGCAGATGAACCAGCTTGTATGTATTCCTGAATAGGGAAATTGACCGTCGCGTGACGCACGCTTCGATCGTCAGGCCGGGCTGGAGACGCGACCCTGATGGTTCAGATACGCTGGCGATTGCGACTCGACAGTGGGCATGCATAGTGGGCATGCATAGGCAGCCTTCAGCGAGTGATCAAGCTCGATCGATGAGCTAAGGACGGAGCGTCAAAATGGCCACCAGCATCATCCAGCAGCCGACGACTTCCCAGGCCAGGCAATCATCCCAGGCCAGGCAATCATCCCAGGCCAGCCAATCATCCCAGGCCGGCCAATCATCCCGGGCCAGCCAATCATCCCGGGCCAGCCAGTCATCACCGGGCGGCGAGGGGCAGCCCAAGGGGCAGTTGGAGTTGCAGGAGTTGGCACGCCGCCACTTGTGGATGCACTTCACTCGCATGGGCGGCTACGACGCCGACCACGAGATCCCGATCATCACGCGCGGCGAAGGGTGCTACGTCGATGACGAGCACGGTAAACGCTACCTCGACGGTCTCTCGGCACTGTTGTGTGTGAACATCGGCCACGGTCGCGCCGAAATCGGCGAGGCAGCGGCCAAGCAGATTTCTGAGCTCGGTTTTTACACCAACTGGAGTTACGCGCACCCGCGCTTTTCTGACGAGGAGTCCGAGGTGTTGCTGTGTGGGCTCCTCAGCAACGCCCTGTTTGATCGCGGTCTGATCTGTCGTGCCGACGACCGCGGCGATCCGGTGATTCAGCTTTCGCTACCGCTGGTTGCTGACAGCGAGCAGTTCGAGGAAATCGAGACAATTCTCCGCTCGGTCCCGACGGAGGCGTGGGACAAGGTTGTCCGCCGCTGACGCAAATGGTGCATCGAGTGCCTCACCGCTCCCGACCAGCGGCGGCCTCTGTGTTGCTGTGCTCGGAGCGGGCGGCACGATTGCCCCGGCGATCGTCCGCGATCTGGCAGAAACAGAAGCAGTCTCGACGATGCGACTGCTCGATATCAACGTCGATCACGCCGAGCACACAGCCGGTATCTACGGCGGTGGCAAGGCCGCCGCTCAGCAGGTAGACGCCTCCGCGGCCGGAGAGCTCGCTGCGGCGCTGGATGGCTGCGACGTGCTGGTCAATGCCGCGAGCTATCGCATCAACCTCGACGCGATGAATGCCTGCCTAGTTGCCGGCTGCCATTACTTCGACCTCGGCGGTCTTTACTGGATGACCGAGCGCCAACTCGAGCTGCACGACGAGTTCGAAGGGCGGGGACTGCTCGCTCTGGTGGGTATCGGATCCGCTCCCGGCCAGACCAACGTGATGGCGGCCCGTGCGGTCACCGAACTCGGTGGTGGCGCGCGGCGGATCGACGTAGTTGCAGGCGGTCGCGACCTCGACCCGCCGGACGGGTTTGCCCCGCCGTACGCATTGCGAACATTGATCGATGAACTCACGCTCAAGCCGGTGGTGCTACGCGACGGCAGGCCGGTCGAGATCGAGCCGCTGACCGACGCCGGCGCAATCGACTTTCCGGCGCCGATCGGTGAGGCTCCGTCGATCTACACGCTGCACAGCGAGCTGCTGACGTTTGCCGAGAGCTTTGGCTGCCTTGAAGCGAGCTTTCGCTTGTCCTTGGGGCCGCAGTTGTTGGAGCGGTTGAAGCAACTTGCGGAGGCCGACGATCAGGCGATCGCCCGTGCCGCCGCTGCGGCGGTCAAGCCTTCGCCAGAGACTGTGTCGATCCACATGGTCGACGCGTATTCAGATGAACGTCGGGTACGAGTGACGGCGATTACGTCGCCGATGCGCGAATGGAACCTCGGCGGCAGCGTTGTTTCAACTGCCGCGCCCGCGGCTGCCGCCGTGCGGCAGTTCGCTCGCGGGGCGATTGTGCGGCGCGGGGTGCTGCCGCCGGAGCGCTGCATCGACCCGGAGGATTTGTTTGACGAACTGATGATGCGTGGCACACGCTTTGAGGTGACTACTCACGCTCACGACGGCGAGATCGCGCCGCAAGGAATGTGATTCGGTGAAGATCGGCGTGCCGGCCGAGATCAAGACGAGCTCGGTCGGCTGCTCCTGTTGGCTCCGATCAGCAAACTTGCGACCCAGAGCGGCGGGTTATGCTCGAAAAACTGGCTTCTCGCCGGAGATCAACAAGTACTCGGCCGGGCCGCGGAAGCTGCCGTCGTCGGCGACGTTGAACTTGCGGTAATGCGTGATCAAGTCTTCACGTAGGGCTTCCCACTTGCCCTGCGGTTCGAGCGCATTTCGGGCGAGGATCATCGGGCCGAGTGCCTCGGAGTTGTAGTCGACCCACTCTTCGACGGAGTCTCCGTAGAAATCTGCCATGTGACGTTCGATCGTCACTTCGACGCCGGCAGCAGCGAACATCTCGCGGGCGTGCTCATCTTGACCCCAGGCCACGACCGTCTGCATGCCGGGCGGTGGGGGCGGCATGAATTTACCGATCACCGAGAAAAGCGTGCCGTTCATCCCACCGGCGCTCCAGCTGGTTACGGCGAAGCGACCCCCGGGCTTGCAGACGCGGACGATCTCAGCGGCCGCAAGATCGTGACGAGGGGCAAAAATCATCCCAAAGATCGAAGCGACGCGGTCGAAGCTGTCGTCGTCGTAGGGCAGCTCCTCGGCGTCGCCTTCAAGAAACTCGATTTCGACTCCGGCTGCAGCCGCTCGTTCACGCGCAACGACCAGCAGTTCGGGCGTGATGTCGAGCCCGGTTACGTCGGCTCCGCGCTGGGCGGCGACGACGGCAAGATTGCCACTGCCGGTTGCGACGTCGAGCAACGCTTGACCTTCGCCAACGGCCAGATTCTTCACGACCTCGTCGGTCGCGGGCATCAGAAACTTTGCGATGTCGGGATAGTCCCCCGACGACCACATCATCTTCTGGCCCTGCTTGATTCCCGAAATTAGTTCCAGATCCACGCGGCGATCCTACATAGATCGCCGCGAGGTCTGCAGTTTCGGTCGCCCGGGTGTAACCGGTGTTAGGTCTCGTCGGTAGGCGCGACGACGCGGTTCGTGCGCGAGGCCGGTTGGGGCAACGCGATGCGCTGGATCCTGACCGGCGAAGAGTTCAGTGCCGACGATGCGTTGCGGATGGGTCTGGTGCAAGAGGTGCTGCCCGCCGACGGGCTGCTCGACCGCGTGATCGCGCTGGCCGAGTTCATCGCTGAGCGCGCCGCGCCGCTCGCAGTCCAAGGTGCCCTTCGCAGTGCCCACCGAGCGATCGATGAAGGTCACGACGCGGCCGTCGCGCACTACACCGACGACATCTCCGGCTTGTTCTCAAGCAAGGACGCTCAAGAGGGCATTCAGTCCTTCCTAGAACGACGTCAGGCGAAGTTCACCGGAACCTAAGCCACGCCGGGCGGTGTTTAGCGGGTTTCGGACCCCGCCACGGCCGTGTCCGATAACCGCTAGTCGGTGGCGCCGCGGGCTGTCACGATGGTCGCATGATGCCGTCGTTCGAACAGTGTTATGCCGCCGCCGTCGCGAAGGACGCGCGTTTTGACGGCTGGATCTTCTGCGGCGTGACGTCGACGGGGATCTACTGCCGGCCGAGTTGCCCGGCGCGAACACCCAAGCCGAAGAACATTCGTTTCTTGCCCAGCGCTGCAGCTGCACAATCGGCGGGATTTCGCGCTTGTAAGCGTTGCCGTCCCGATGCGACGCCTGGATCTCCCGAGTGGGACTTACGAGCCGATCTTGTCGGCCGCGCAATGCGGCTAATCGCCGACGGTGTGGTCGACCGCGAGGGAGTCACCGGACTCGCTGCGCGGCTCGGGTACGCCGAACGCCACGTGCACCGGCAGATGACCGCGGTCGTGGGAGCCGGGCCGCTGGCGATTGCGCGGTCCGGCCGTGGGCAGACGGCGCGCATTCTGATCGAGACAACGGCACTGCCGTTTGCCGATGTCGCGTTTGCCGCCGGTTTTACCAGCGTGCGTCAGTTCAACGACACGATTCGCGAGATCTTCGCGACGACACCGAGTGAACTGCGCAAGCGAGCGCGACCTGCCGCGACCGACGCGCCGAAAAGCGTTGTCACTCTACGGCTGCCACACCGTCGGCCGTTCGATGCCGCGGGCTTGCTGGCGTTTCTCGGCCACCGCGCAATCGCCGGTGTCGAGGAGTTCGACGACCAAGGGGTCTATCGGCGCAGTATGCGACTGCCCCAGGGGCAAGCGGTTGTCGAGTTTCTCGCGAGCGAAGACGACCTTCACGCGCGATTTCATCTCGGCGACCTACGCGATCTTGGTGCCGCCGTCGGCCGTACGCGGATGCTCTGCGACCTCGACTCCGATCCGGTCGCTGTCGATGCGGTGCTGGGTGCGGACTCGATCCTCGCTCCCCTGGTTGATCTTTCGCCCGGGCGTCGGGTGCCGGGCACGGTCGATGGCGCGGAGCTGGCGTTTCGTGCCGTGCTTGGTCAACAGGTATCTGTTGGCGGCGCGCGCACTGCAGCATCGCGTCTGACCGCGACCCACGGCGAAGCACTCGAGCGGCCGACCGGCGGAGTAACGCACCTCTTTCCGACTGCGGCGACGATCGCCGAGATCGATCCGGCCACGCAGAAGATGCCGCAGGCACGCGCTCGGGCACTGATCGGCCTAGCCGGCGTGATCGCGGCGGGTGAGCTCGTGCTCGACGGAGCGGCCGACAGGCAAGAGGCGCGGCAGAAGCTTTTGTCGGTTCCGGGCATCGGCCCGTGGACGGTCGCCTATGTAGCGATGCGCGCGCTGCGCGATCCGGATGCTTTCCTCCCGACCGACATCGGCGTGCGCAACGCCTTGACCGCGCTGGGAGCGGATGGATCACCGGCCGCGGCCGCGAAGCTGGCTCAGCGCTGGTCTCCGTATCGCTCCTACGCACTTCAACACCTGTGGGCGTCGCTCGGCGCTCCCGTCGTTAATCCACTCGAGAAAGTTGCAGCATGAAAACACTCACAGAACCGATCGCCGCGGCTAAAAACGTCGCCAGTCCGTATTTCACGACCCTGGCGAGCCCGATCGGCGAGCTTTTCCTCGCCGGTGACGGCGATCGATTGCATGCACTGCATATGGAGACGCGCCACGCGTCCGGCGAACCGTTTGCCGGGCGCGTGCGCAACGGCGACGCTTTCAAACCGGTGCTCGAACAGCTCGACGCATACTTCGCCGGGCGCTTGACCGACTTCGACGTTCCGCTTGACGCGAGCGGGACCGAGTTTCGCAAGCGTGTTTGGGACGCGCTCTCGGAGATCCCATTCGGTGAGACACGCAGCTATGGCGAGATTGCGGCCCGCGTCGGCAACGCCAAGGCATCGCGCGCGGTCGGCCTGGCCAACGGCGCCAATCCGATCGCCGTGATCGTGCCGTGTCACCGCGTGATCGGCGCCGACGGAACCCTGACTGGGTTCGGCGGCGGGTTAGAACGCAAGCAGTGGTTGCTCAGCCACGAACAGACAGTGCTGCGTGCGCAGGCCTGACCGTCAGGCC